>JBAUIG010000144.1:0-17841 GCA_049682735.1 Candidatus Macondimonas sp.
GCTACGATCCGTCTCAGGTCAAAGCTATTCGAGACCCTGTACGATCCGAGGCCATCATGCTGGTTTGCGCTTTCACTTGGTAAACGCAACGTCACGCCTGACGACACAGTTTGGCGACCCCGGAAGCACAGCGGCCCGATTCTCGGGCCGCCTGGCGTGAGCAGAAATGCGGATTGACTAGGGAGCCATTCGCTCCATGGCCTCAACCGTGTTTGGCAACGCCTTCCCAGTAACGGGCTTCCAGATCCTTCTTCGGTAGCTTGCCGGCCAGATTGCGCGGCAACTGATCGACAAAATCGATGATCTTGGGCAGCTTGAAGCCATACAGCCCAACTTCCTTGCAGTGCGCCAGGATCTCGGCCGCATCGGCATACTGGCCTTCCTTCAACTGGATCACCGCCGCCGGCACCTCGCCCAGGTCCTTGTCCGGAGCCCGCACCACCGCCACGTCGGCAACCTTCGGATGGAGCTTGATCGCATGCTCGATCTCGTTGGGGAACAGATTCACCCCGCCGGTAATGATCATCTCCTTCACCCGCGAGGTGAGATAAAGAAAACCATCGGCATCCAGATAACCAATCAGACCATCGTCATACCAGAGCTCGTTGTTGATCTCCAGGAAGTTCTTGCGCATGGTCGCTTCGTCCACGCCGGCGTATTCCAGACCGTAGACGGTCGGCGTGCGCATGATGACCTTGCCTTCCTTGCCGGTGGGGCACCAGCTTTGGGTGTCTGGATTCCAGATGCCCACTTCGCAGCCGCGCACCTTGCCAACGCTGTCATAGCGCTTGGGATCGGCCTGATAGTCCTCGGGCGCAAGGATCGTGACCAGTCCGGTTTCGGATGCGGCGTAATACTCGTGGAACACATCGTCCTTCGCCCCCTGGCGACGGAACAGTGCGTTGATCTCCCGCTTCACCTGGGGCGGACAGGGCGCCGCCGCGCAGATGATGGTGCGCATGCTTGACAGGTTGTATTTGGCCTTGATCTCATCGGACAAGCCCACCACCCGTTCCAGCATGGTCGGCGCCACGAAGGTCCAGTTGATGCGCTCGTCCTGAATCAGTTGCAGGAAGCCCTCGGCGGTGAACTTGCGCATCGGCACCACCGTGCCGCCGACGAAGAATGGCAGCACGCCCACCTGCACCCCAGCATGATAGAGCGGCCCCGGAATCAGGGAGCGCACATTGCCGGTGATGGGATCGGAGATTTCGCCCAGCTTGTAATAGTGGAAGGCCGTGAGCTGCATCAGACCCATGCGGATCAGGTCTTCCTTTTTCGCGCCACGGCGATCGGCATCCGAATCGCTGGCCAGGCGTTCGCGATTGATGTTCATGTATTTGGGCGTGCCGGTGGTGCCGCCGCTGTAGGGCCGGGGCGCCATATCCAGCTTGCCGGGCGGCAGCACCGGCTGGGCACGGGACATCAGCGCCTCATAGGAATGCATGCCTTCCGGCGGTTCGCCGCCGACCACCAGGTAATGCTTGACTGAAGGAATCTGGTCGCGGATCGGCAAGATGCGATCAAGGAACTCATGATCGACCAGCAGCGCCTGCGGCTGGGCGGCATTGATGCACTGGGCCAGTTCATTGGGCCGCAAGTGCCAGTTGAGCATGGGCATGTTGATGCCAGTGAGCGTGCCCGCAGCCATCGCCTCGAACCATACCGGGCTGTTGTAGAGCAGCTCGGCAAAGCGATCGCCAGGCTTCAGACCCAGGCCGTGCAACACATCCGCCAGGCGCAGCACCCGATCCTTGAACTGGGCGAAGGTAATGCGGTCGTTGCCATCGATGATGGCTTCGCGGCTGCCGAGCGTATCCCAGAACGACAGCAGGAACTGGCGCGGCAGCTCGTTGCGGTCGAATCGGCTGCGAATCAAGGCCTTGGTGAGGGTGCGGACGCCATTAAGCAACCCCACCTGACGCAGCGGCGCCAGGGCGCCTTTGCGAGCTTCGGGCATTTTGCGCAGTTGTGCCAATGCGGACATGGGCGGTCTCCTCCATGAATGACCTGTTGTCGTTACATTATTTTTAGGGATTGGCCGTCAACCGGCCCCATGCCCCCTCAGGCATGGATCTCCCACCTCTGGAAAAATACCATAACTGACTCCGTGTAGCCGAATGTGCGCTCTAAAGCGCTTCAGGTGATCCATGCACCCAAGGAGGACACGCTTCGATTCGCGGTGAAAATGCGCCTCATCTGGCGCGTCGACCGAATTCAGGACAAGCCATCGCTGCAGTTGGGCAATCGCTCTCTATCCGGCACTGTGCCATGCGAACGCCGCAAGGTGACCCCCAAGGTGCTGAATGGCGTTAGTCAAGCCATCAACCGCTGCCGAAACGCTGCTCACAATCCGCGACAAAATGAGCCAGTAACTTCCCCGCCAGGCTCATGGCTCCCGGATGAGCAGGCAGGTTGCGGTAATCGAACCAGTCTGCTTCCACGATCTCCACGCCGTCCGGCTGCAGATCCCCACCCGCATACTCGCAGACAAAACCGATCATCAGGGAATGGGGAAAAGGCCAGGACTGGGACCCCAGGTAGCGCATGGCGCCGACAAAAATGCCCACTTCTTCGTACACCTCGCGGCGCACACAAGCCTCCAGCGTCTCCCCCGGCTCCACGAAGCCCGCCAGGATGCTGAACAGCCCCACCGGAAACTCCGGGCCGCGCGCCAGCAATACCTCCGAACCCCGCACTACCATGGCCATGACTGCCGGCGCCAGACGTGGAAACTGGCGCAGGCTGCAGGCGGGACATTGCTTGGCGCGATCGTTTTCAGCAAAGAGGAGCGGCGTACCGCAGTGGCCGCAATAGCGGTGGGTGCGATCCCAGGCCACGATCTGAATGGCCCGTCCGGCCAGCAGAAAGAGATCAGCCGGTAAACGATCGAACAGGCGACGCAGGTCCATCCACTGCCCGTTCGGATCGGCTGGGCTGACACTGCCATCGGCACCCAGAGCGTAGCAGGGCACGCCATCCAGATAGCCCAGGGGATGCGGCGTTTGATCCAGAGGCAATCCCAACCAGGCCGGCTGGCGCACGAGGGGCACGCTCCAGCTGCCGTCGGGCTGGCGGTTCACCAGCAGTCGCGCGCCATCGCAGATGAACCACCAGGCCGCGTCCACGGGGGGCCCGGCAAACCGCAGGACCGGCTCAAAGCGCCCGACGAACTCGTAGTGTCCTTCCATGGCATTTTCCCCGCAGCGGATCGTTTCGCATCATCAGCCCGGAATGTTTCCGCTTCAAGCCCGCTCGACAGGGAAAGCCAGGACGGCGTCGATATCGGGCGCATCCGTGGCGATCATGACCAATCGATCCACCCCCAGCGCCACCCCGGAGCAATCGGGCAAACCAGCTGCCAGCGCCGCCAGCAGTGCCTCATCCACCGGCACCGGCGGTAGACCATGCGCAGCGCGCCAGACCATATCACCTGCAATGCGGGCCCGCTGTTCCGGTTCATCGCTGAGCTCATGATAGCCATTGGCCAGCTCCAGGCCATGCAGATACAGCTCGAAACGGGCGGCCACCTGCGGCTCGCCGGGCAGCAACCGGGCCATCGCGGCCTGCGAGGCGGGATAGTCCGTGATGAAACAGGGCCCCGCCCGGCCCAAATGGGGCGCGACGCAATGAGTCATGACCAGGTCGAGCCAACCATCCCGGTCCAGGTCAGCCGCGCCCACTGACAAGCCGACTCCGGCGGCAGCCAACCGGGCACGACATTGCGCCGCATCGACCACGAACGGATCCAGCCCCGCATGGCGCTGGAAGGCATCGCGGTAGGTCAGGGTTTCGGTCAACCCAAGCTGCGGCCCCTCGATCAGCAGCGCACGCAGCAGCGCATCCACCTCGACCATCAGGGCGCGGTGGTCAAAGCCCGGCCGATACCATTCCAGAAGGGTGAATTCGGGGTGGTGGAAACGCCCCCGCTCCCCTGCCCGTGCCGCTCGGTAGATCTGGTAGATCGCACCCGAGCCGGCGGCCAGCAAGCGCTTCATGTGCGCCTCGGGAGAGGTCTGCCAATAGCGTGGCCCCCATGGGGAATCGGCCAGCCGGAAGGCTTGCAGATGGGGATCGCTGGCACAGGCGGCAGCAAACAGCGGCGTTTCCACCTCCCACGCGCCGCGCGCCTCGAAAAAGGCCCGGATGCGGGCCAGCATCCGGGCGCGCGCCTGCAAGATTTGCAGGGATGCACTGGGTCGCCAGCACCCGGCGCTGCGCAAGGATTACTCCTTGACGCGGGAAACGTATTCGCCGGTGCGGGTGTCGGCTTTGATCAACTCACCCTGCTCCACGAACAAGGGCACCCGCACCACGGCACCGGTTTCCAGGGTCGCCGGCTTGCCGCCGCCGCTGGCGGTGTCGCCGCGCATCCCCGGATCGGTCTCGGCAATGCGCAGCACCACAAAATTGGGCGGGGTCACGCTCAGCGGCATGTTGTTGTAAAGCATGACGGTGCACAGATCCTCGGGCTTGATCCACTTGGCTGCCTCACCCACCGCGGCGGGAGTGGCAGCATGTTGCTCGAAGGTATCGGTGACCATGAAATGCCAGCTGTCCGCATCGCTGTAGAGAAACTGCATTTCCACTTCCACCACATCGGCTGATTCGATGGTGTCCCCCGACTTGAAGGTGCGCTCGATCACCCGACCGGTCTTGAGGTTGCGGAATTTGACGCGGTTGAATGCCTGGCCCTTGCCGGGTTTGACGAACTCGTTTTCCAGGATGCTGCACGGGTCGCCGTCGAGCATGACCTTGAGGCCGCCTTTGAATTCATTGGTGCTGTAAATTGCCATGGATGTCCCGTCAACAAAATGGAGCGGATCGGCGGAAAGCGCCCAAGGCGCCGCCGAAAGACCCGCTGGAGTGTCAAAATGCGTCGTTTTGCATCCATCCCGAACAAACGCGACGGATACCGCAGGAGCGCCATGATAACCCGAAGCATTTCCCCGACACAGCCGCCGCGCTGGCAATCGCTGCTCGCCCAGGGTGTGCAGGGTGTGGATGAACTGCTGAGACTCCTGCGGCTCGATCCGGCGCAGGCCCCCTACCCGATCGACCGGCACTCGCCCTTCCCATTGCGCGTCCCACGCGGCTTCGTCGATCGCATGCGTCCGGGCGACTGGGCCGATCCCTTGCTGCGTCAGGTCCTGCCGCTGGGGCAGGAGACGATACCGACTGCGGGCTTTCTCCTTGATCCGGTGGGCGATGGTCCCAGCCGGCGGCCGGGTGGCATGCTGCACAAGTACCACGGTCGCGCACTTATGATCTTGACCGGCGCCTGCGCCATTCACTGCCGCTATTGTTTCCGCCGTCATTTTCCTTACAGCGAAGCCCATGCCGCCCGCAGCCGCTGGAGCGAGGCACTGACCTACCTGCGCGATGACGTCAACATCAACGAGGTGATCCTGAGCGGCGGCGACCCCTTGAGTCTGCCGGATGAGAAGCTGACCGAACTGATGGCGGCGCTGGCCGAGATCCCCCATCTCAAACGCCTGCGCATTCATACCCGCCTGCCCATCGTCCTGCCCGAGCGGGTTGACGCACAGCTGTCAAGTTGGCTGCAAAACCGCCGATTCCAATGGGTAATCGTCGTGCACAGCAATCACGCCCAGGAGCTGGATCAAACGGTGGCTACAGCCTTGAAGAGTATCCGACAAACCGGAGCGGTGCTGCTCAACCAAGCGGTCCTGCTGGCCGGCATCAATGACACGGTGACCGCACAGGTTGACTTGAGCGAGCGGTTGTTTGAATTGGGCGCGCTGCCTTACTACCTGCATCTGCTCGATCAGGTCCAGGGCGCTGCCCACTTCGAGGTGGATACGGAGCAAGCCCAGCGGCTCATGGGCGAGGTCGCGGCGCGGTTGCCGGGGTATCTGGTACCGCGCCTGGCCCGGGAAACGGCAAACGATCCGGCCAAACGGATTCTTCCGGTGCGCTGGGCCCAGGCGCATGAACCCATGGATGAATACAGCGGTGAGCCACCGCCCAGGAGATAGCAATTGAACGCCCCCGCCCTGCTCTCGGTTTGGATCGTTGATCGCGCGCCCAACGCGGCCGAGAGCGTGGGCAGCCTGTTACGCAATGCGGGGCTGCGCGTGCGCACCCGCCACCTGTCCGATAGCGCCAGCCTGGCGCAGGCCCTCACAAGCGACCGGCCCGATATCTTGATTTGCCCCGAAGCAAATGGCCCGGTTTCCCTGGAGGACGCCGTGGTGCGGGCCATGAGTTGCCTGCCGCCGATCCCCGTCATCGCCCTGGGCGACAGTCCGGATTCCTCACGGATGGCAGCCGCCCTTGCCCAAGGCGCCGCCCACCTGGTCGACCGCGGCGGTGGCGCGTTACTGGCCGCCGTTGCACTGCGAGAGGTGACGCTGACTCAAGCGGCCCAACAGCAACTCATCCTGGAACAGGAAGCGGCGCTATGCCGCAGCCAATTGGAACATTTCGTGATCCATACTTCCGATCCCATGGCGTTGGTTTCTGAAGGCGTCCATCTGCATGTTAATCCTGCTTACGCTCGGTTGTTGGGCTACGATGCGCCGGCGGCCTTGGAGGGTAGTCCGGTCATGGATGTGATCGCGCCCGCTTCCCGGGATGCGATCAAGCGTTGTTTGCGGGAGGCCCAGCAAGGGCGTTTGCCCAGGGACGCCATTGCCGTTACTGGACGGCGAGCCGATGGCAGCACGTTTGCCATGCAGTGGCATCTGGGATGGGCACAATCTGGCGACCAGACGGGCGTGCAAATCCTGATTCCCGCGCCGCCATCCGATCCTGCGATTGAACGGGAACTGGTCCAGGCCCGTGCCGAAGGCTTGCGGCAACAGCAACACCTGGCGCATCTGGAACAGGATCTCGCCCGCATCCAAAGCCAATTCGCTGACCTGGAAAGCCGTTACGAGCAACTGCGGGCGACCCCCCCGGCTGAACAGTCCATCGGATCCCATCAGTTTGCGACCAACCTCCAACGACTGGCAGCACTGCCCGTTCCAGAAACCGGTTCCCGCTTCCTGCTTGCCGTGCAACTGGATGAGTTACCGGAACTGCTGCCCAGTGTGGGCTATATCGCCTGCGAGGCTGCAACGCAGGCCTATGTCCAGGCACTCGAAGCGCTGTTGCCTGAAGGCAGTATCGCGATTCGACTGCGGGATTTCTGGGTGGCTGCGGTCTACACCGCGTCGAATACCAAGGAAGCGCAGACCCAAGCGGTTCGCTGGCAGGCGCAATTGACTCAGCAGGTCGTGGAGATCGGTGCGCAGAGCCGGGTCATGCGGAGCATCTTTGGTCTGCGGGAATGGCCAGGTGATGAGGAGGTTGCACTGGAATCAGCACTACTGGAAGCCGAGCGTGCCGCCTCGGATGCACGCAGTGCGCGCCTGCAGGTGGGCCTGGCCAAATTACATAACCCCGTCGCGGCCACCCAGCAGGCCGATACCGCCTGGGCCGAGCGGCTACGCCAGGCCTTGGCTCAAAATGCCTTGCGGCTGGTCTACCAACCGATTTCCTCGCTCAATGGCAGCGCTGCGGAATATTACGAGGTGCGTTTGCGGGTGATGGATGAGGAGGGGCAGGAACTCTCGCCAACCGACTTCTGGCCCGCTGCGGAACGAACCGGCATCGCCACGGAACTCGACCGCTGGGTGCTGACTCACGCCTTGCGTGTGTTGGGCGACCAACAGGGAGATTTCTGTCAAAAAGGGCTGTTCGTGAAGCTGTCTGGCGCCAGTATCGGGGCCGCAGATACAGGGGATTGGCTGAAAGCGCATCTTCCGAAAACCGCAACGCCCGCGCCACTCTACCTGCAGATTGCCGAGGAGCAGGTCGAATCCAACCTCAAAAGCGTGCTCGGTCTCTCGCAGATGCTGAAAGCCCAAGGCTATCCTCTGGCCATCGATCATTTCGGCCGCGGTCCGCATGCGCTGCAGCTGGCAAGCCATATCTCACCGCAATTCCTCAAGCTGGCGCCAGGACTGCTGCAGGAAGTGACCGAAAGCCAGGAGGCCCAGGGTCGCATTCGCCAGATCGTGGAACATGCCGAGCGTCACGATATCCGCGTCATCGCTGGGCATGTGGAAAACGCGAATGCACTGGCCGTGCTCTGGCAACTGGGTGTGCACTATCTCCAAGGGCATTATGTTCAGGAACCAGAGGTGGTGCTGCGCTCCCCGGAACGGACCTCCCGCCCGTCCCCGCAGGTCAAGCGGGCCTAAAGGCATAAAAAAAAACGACACGCCCATCAGCCTGCGGCGCGCAAGGCAGCGATGCGTTCCTCCAAGGGCGGATGGCTCATGAACAAACGCGTCATGCCGCCGCCGCTGCGGATGCCAAAGGCTCGCAGTTGATCGGGCATCTGAGCCGGCTCGTGGGCTTCGCGCAAACGTTCCAGGGCGCCAATCATGGCGGCGCGACTGGTGAGCCTGGCGCCCCCTGCGTCCGCTCGGAACTCACGCCAGCGCGAGAAGGCCATCACGATGATGGTGGCCAACAGGCCCAGGACGATTTCCGCCACAATCACCGTCACGAAATACCCGACACCCGAGCCGCGGCGCTCTTCGCCACGGGACAGAGCATTGTCCACCACCATGCCAATGATGCGGGACAGGAAAATCACAAAGGTATTCAGCACGCCCTGCAGCAGGCCCAGGGTCACCATGTCTCCATTGGCCACATGCGAAACTTCATGACCCAGCACCGCTTCAGCCTCCTCCGGCCGCATGCGCTGCAGCAACCCGGAACTGACCGCCACCAGCGCGTTGTTGCGTGACATCCCGGTGGCAAACGCATTGGGATCGGGGTTATCAAAGATCCCAACCTCCGGCATGCCGATCCCCGAATCGCGTGCCATGCGTGCCACCGTGTCCACCAGCCAGCGTTCCAAGGCGCTGCCAGGCTGCTCGATCACACGGACTCCCATGAAGCGCTTGGCCATCCATTTGGACATCGCCAAAGAAATGAACGAACCCCCCATTCCCAGGACGGCAGCAAAAACAAGTAGCGCAACGGGATTTCCACCCCGTATCGCAACGGCCTGATCCAGGCCCAGCACGCGCATGACGATCGTCAACAGCACGATCACCGCGATATTGGTCAAGCCGAAGAGAAAAATGCGTTTCATCCAAGTCATGGCGCTCACCGGTGTGCTTTAAGGAAGTGTCAATTGTCGTGCTTTGAAATGGGTTCTTGCGGCGTGCCCCGGAGGAATAGCCCCCCTGTACGATTTGCCTGTATCAAGCGCAAACCCCATATTTGGGACCATGCGCCATGAGACCTTAGAAAACAGCGTTCTGTTCCGGAGCCGGGCCATTGTGCCAGTGCGCACCAGGCCTCGCCAGCATATCCCTTTGCGTGCCTTCCACGGCATTCCTGACTGGATTTTGCATGGCCGCTGAGGCAGCATGAAGCCCCCATCCTGTGATTGCCGTGCCGCGTGAACACCGAACAACAGAATTTCGAAACCGCGCTCAAAGAGCTGGAAACCCTGGTGGAACAGCTTGAGCGGGGCGAACTCACCCTTGAACAGTCCCTGGAGCGCTTCGAGCGCGGCGTGCAGCTGACACGTCGTTGCCAACAAGCCCTGCAGCAGGCCGAACAGCGCGTGATGGCCCTGACCCAGCCGGACACCAAAGCACCCTTGACCCCCTTCGAGCCGGATCCTGCGGGATGAATGCCACCTCATCCGCATGTCCCGTCCTGGGCCAGTGGCGGAGCCGGGCCGAGGCCGCGCTGGAAGCCCGCCTGCCGCCGGCCCATGTGGAACCTGAAAAACTGCATGCCGCCATGCGCTATGCCGTACTTGGAGGTGGCAAGCGGGCACGCCCAGCCTTGTGTTACGCCACCGGCAGTCTGCTGGGCATTCCCCTGGACTGGGTGGATGATGCGGCCTGCGCAGTGGAATTCATCCACGCCTATTCCCTGGTCCATGATGACCTGCCGGCCATGGATGACGACGATTTACGCCGAGGCCGTCCCACCACGCATTGCGCATTCGACGAGGCGACCGCCATCCTCGCCGGAGATGCCCTCCAATGCCTGGCCTTCGAATTGCTCTCGCGTCCCCGGACGGATGGCCCAACAGTTGTCCAGCAACTACGCCAGATCCGCACGTTGAGTCGCGCCTGTGGTTCCTTGGGCATGGCGGGGGGGCAAGCCATGGACCTGGCCGTCAGTGCCGGGCAGATTGATGAACGCCATCTGGAAACCATCCACCGCCAGAAGACGGGCGCCCTGATTTGCGCGGCGGTGCGACTGGCTGCGGATCTGGCATTGCCCGAAGATGCACCCGCATACGTCGGACTGGACCGTTGTGCGGCGGCACTGGGGCTGGCTTTCCAGATCCGGGACGACATCCTGGACCTCACGGTCGATACGGCGACCCTGGGTAAACGCCAAGGCGCCGATCTGGCTCATGACAAAGCAACCTATCCGCAATTAATGGGCTTGGCCGCTGCCCAACAACGCGCAGCCCAACTGCATCAGCAAGCACTAGACGAATTGGCGCTCTTCGGCGCGGCCGCCGATCCCCTGCGCGCGCTCGCCGATGAACTGCTGAACCGGCACTGCTGAAGCAGCCGGTTCAGCGCGCTCCAGGTTTTCCTTGATGATAATGTGTCGCAGGCATGATAATCATGCTTTACCCCACGACGCCCGGTGCCATGAGCCCACTTCCCTCGTTGCTGGCGCAGATCGATTCCCCTGAAGCGTTGCGCCTGTTGCCCGAATCGTCGCTGGCGGCGGTGGCGGCTGATCTGCGCGCGTATCTGATCCAGACCATCGGTGAGGCCGGCGGTCATTTTGCTGCCAACCTGGGCACGGTGGAACTCACCATTGCCCTGCACTATCTGTTCGACACACCTTATGACCGGCTGGTGTGGGATGTGGGCCACCAGACCTATCCACACAAGATGCTGACCGGTCGCCGAGTGGCCTTGCCGACAATCCGCAAACTGCATGGCCTGGCGCCCTTCCCCCAGCGCGCAGAAAGCCCATTCGACAGCTTTGGCGTCGGGCATTCCAGCACTTCGATAAGCGCCGCACTGGGGATGGCGCTGGCGGCCCGGGCACGGGGAGAGCGCCGCCGGGTGGCCGCCATCATCGGCGACGGTGCCATGACCGCAGGCATGGCCTATGAAGCCCTCAACCATGCAGGCCATCTGCGCGCCGACCTGCTGGTGATCCTGAACGACAATGAGATGTCCATCTCACCGAATGTGGGGGGATTGTCCAATTATCTGGCGCGTATCCTTTCGGGGCATTTCTATACCAGCATCCGCGAGGAAGGGAAAAAAGTCCTGCGCCATGTTCCCCCCGTCTGGGAATTCGCCAAGCGTGCCGAGGAACATATGAAAGGCATGGTTGCCCCCGGCACCCTATTCGAGGAGATGGGCTTCAATTACATCGGCCCCATCGATGGCCACGACCTGCCCGTTCTGATCGATACCCTGCGCAACCTGCGTGATCGCCCCGGCCCCCAGTTTCTGCATGTGGTTACCCGCAAGGGCAAAGGCTATGCACCAGCCGAAAATGATCCCGTTGCCTGGCATGGCGTCACCCGCTTCGACCCCCATACGGGCACGCTGCCTGCCAGCATACCGGGCGCCAAGCCCACCTACAGCCAGGTATTCGGGGCTTGGATCTGCGCGGCGGCGGCCCGGGACCCCCGAATCGTCACCATCACGCCTGCGATGCGCGAAGGCTCGGGCCTGGTGGAATTCGAAAAACGCTTCCCGGAGCGCTATTACGACGTGGGCATCTGCGAACAGCATGCCGTGACGTTGGCGGCAGGGCTCGCCTGTGAGGAGATGCATCCCGTGGTGGCCATCTATTCCACCTTTCTGCAGCGTGCCTACGATCAGCTCATCCACGATGTGGCGCTACAGAAGCTGCCGGTGGTGTTTGCGATCGACCGCGCCGGGCCGGTGGGGCAGGATGGGGCCACCCATCACGGCGCCTTTGATCTTTCCTTCCTGCGCTGTATCCCCAACATGGTGATCATGGCGCCGGCGGATGAGGCGGAATGTTGCGCCATGCTCAATACTGCCCTGGCTCTCAAGGCACCTGCTGCGGTGCGTTATCCGCGTGGCGCCGGTGCCGGCATTCCGTTCCGGGTCGATGCCGCGCCTCTTCCCTTGGGCCGCGCCGAAATCCGGCATTCGGGTCGAAGCCTTGCCGTCCTGGCCTTCGGCGCCATGGTGAGACCGGCGCTGGAGGCCGCCCAGCCCATGGGCGCCACCGTCGTCAACATGCGCTTCATCAAACCGCTGGATGAAGCCCTGGTGATCGAATTGGCCCGCACCCATACGCAACTGGTCACCGTGGAAGACAACACAGTCGCCGGCGGCGCGGGCAGCGCCGTCTCCGAATGCCTCGCCCGCCATGGCTTGAGCGTCCCTGTCATGCACCTGGGCCTGCCGGATCACTTCCTGGAACATGGGACGCGGGAAGAGCTGCTCAGCGCCTGTGGCCTGGACGCCATCGGGATCGCCGCGGCCCTGCGCCGACTGCTCCCTCCCAACAGCGCTGCCGTCAGCCGCAGCAGCTGACGCGCCGGCTCTCCCCAGAGCGCTTGGCCACGCATTATCAACTGCGGCAGAGGCACGATTTGTCATGTCTCAATTTCCTCCCTGGCCTGACCACTTGAGGCACTCAATTCTGCGATAGCTGCATTCTTGCTCTGCTTCCGGCATTTTCACACCGGCCAATGGGACCGCACTGACCCCGTCGAAATCCGGCTGAGTTCCTCATAGAGCGCCTTTTCCCGATCCGAACCTATGGGGGGAATCTGAACCCGCAGGCTGAGGTATTGATCCCCCGGCGGTGATCCTGGAAACCCGCGCCCCTTGAGGCGCAAACGGCGCCCGCTCTGGCTGCCGGGCGGCACCTGGACCTGAACCGGCCCGTCGAGGGTAGGCACCGTGATGGTGGCGCCCAGCACGGCTTCCCAAGGGGTCACGGGCAAATCGAGATGAATATCACGCCCTTCCAGCCGAAACAGCGGATGGGGCGCGATCTCGAGATCCAGGTACAGATCACCCGCGCCGCCCCCAGTCCCGGCCTCCCCCTGCCCGGCCAGCCGAATGCGCTGACCTGACATGACGCCGGCTGGAATCTGAACATCCAGAGTACGCGCTCCGCCCGGTCCGGACAGGCTGATCCGTCGCTGCCCGCCGCGATAAGCCTCCTCCAGCGGCAGAACCACGCTGGCCGCCTGATCGTTGCCTCGCCGGGCCCCACCAAAGCCGCCGCGGCGCCCCTGACCGCGGAACAGGGTCTCGAAGAAATCGCTGAAGCCACCGCCCATTCCTTCGGCATCAAACTGCGATCCACCGTCCCATCCCGGCGGCGTTCGGAAGGCATCCCCGGCGCGATATTGGCTGCCGAGCCGGTCGTAGACGGCGCGCTTTTCCGGATCCTTGAGTACTTCGTAGGCCTCGTTGATCTCCTTGAAATGGGTCTCCGCATCGGCCTCCTTGCTCACGTCCGGATGGTATTTACGCGCCAGGCGCCGGTAGGCCTTTTTCAGGTCCTCTTCGGAAACATCACGGGAGACGCCGAGTGTCTGGTAATAATCCTTGAACTGCATGATGCGACGACCCTTATCGTTGCGAGTAAAGCCAGTGGGGGATCACTGGCAGGGTGGGGATGATGATGCCCGAATCAAGCGCTGCGGGTGCAGGTAAACTAGCGGCCATGGACAGATTGCCTCCCCGTCGCTTCTGTGTGGCGCCCATGTTGGATTGTACCGATCGTCACGCGCGCCATCTCATGCGCCTGATCAGCCGCCATGCCTGGCTTTATACCGAAATGGTTACCACCGGCGCGCTATTGCGTGGGCAACCCGAGCGTTGGCTCACCTACAGCGCCATTCAGCATCCGCTGGCGCTCCAGCTCGGTGGCAACGATCCTGCGGCTTTGGCGCGTTGCGCCACGCTGGCGCAGGCATGGGGCTATGACGAGGTGAACCTGAATGTGGGCTGCCCCAGCGATCGCGTCCAGGGCGGGCAGTTCGGCGCCTGTCTCATGGCCGAGCCGGCCAGGGTCGCCGACTGCGTTGCGGCCATGGCGGCGGACGTGAGGATACCCATCACGGTCAAGACCCGCCTGGGCATCGACGATCTGGACAATGACGCCCATCTGCACCACTTCGTCGCCACCGTAGCCGCCGCCGGATGCCGGACCTTCATCATTCATGCCCGCAAGGCCTGGCTGAAAGGCTTGAGCCCTCATGAAAACCGCACCGTTCCCCCGCTTCAGTACGAACGGGTACACCGGCTCAAGGCCGCGATGCCCCATCTCGAGATCATCCTGAACGGCGGCTTGACCGATCTCGACGCCGCCCGCTCCGCAAGCGAGGGTTTGGATGGCGTCATGCTGGGCCGCGCGATCTATGACAGCCCCTACCGGCTCGCGGGCGTCGACGCCTGCTTCTATGGGGATGCCGATCCCATCCTGGATCGTGTTGACGTGGTGCATGCCTATGGGATTCATGCGCAGGAAGAATTGACATCCGGCACACCGCTCAATGCCTTGACGCGGCCGCTGTTGGGAATGTTCAACGGCCTGCCCGGGGCACGCGCCTTCCGGCGACATTTGAGCGAGCAGGTTTGCCGACCCGGCGCCGATTGGGCTGTAGTGGAACACGCCCTTGCGGCATTTTGTCGCGCAGACGTGCCGGTCCAGAGCGCTTCAAGAGGCTGAGGGAAGCGTGGCAGTCGAAACGGCGGGGGGAAACTGCGGGAGAGACAGAAATGGAACGGTCCTGTTGGCCGTCATGGACGTGGCTGGCTGGTGCATTGCCCGGTTGCCCCCAGCAATAGGCCAGATTTCCAGCCGCATGCTGGCTTTCTTCCTGGAAAGGATGGGTCCGGGCAGGAACGCGTTCCTCAGATCCTTGGCCACCAATTTCCCGGATCATGATCTTGATTGGCGGACGCGTACCCATCGCGCCCATCTCCAACGTCGCATCCGGGGAATCTTCGAGTTGATCGAGTCGCTTTGGGCGGGTCCGGCGCGTGTGACGGCTCGGGTTCACATCGTCGGCTGGCCACAGCTTGTCGCCCTGCAAAGGCAGCGGGTGCCTGTGATCCTGGTGGCGGGACATTTCATCGGCCTGCCATTGGCAGTGCGCGCGCTGGCCGAGCGGGTCCCGCTACGAGTCGTTGCGCGCATGTTCAGGCATCACCTGTTCGAAAAAGTGTTCGCGCGTCTGGGTCACCGCACGGGAGGCGGACTGATCGATGGCGCTGACGGCCGGGCGATTTGCCGCAGCCTGATGCGGGGCGAAACGATACTCATCCTGGCTGACTACGGGGTGGCGGGAGCCAGCCAGTCAACTGCTGCCTCACATGCCGTGTCACGACTGGCTCAACGCAGTGGCGCCGTGGTGCTCCCGCTGCATTACCGACGCCACGACAAAGCGCATCTGTTGTGCGTGGGTACACCATTGCCCTTGGCCGGGCTGACCGCGGATGCCTTGCAGTCGCTGTATACGGCTTGGATCCAGGAATCGCCTGCCGAGTACCTCTGGCCACGCGGCCCGTAATCTACGGGATAGGCAATCCTTCCGGTTGCGATGCATCCGTGGTCGATGAGGACACGGCTTGTCCCGTGGCGGCCCGCAAGGCATGGAGCAACGCCTCGTCCGGTTCACCATCTATGGGCAGGCCGGAACGACGCTGGAAATCGCGGATGGCAGCGCGCGACTCCGTGCCCACGACGCCATCAAGTCGCGTAATGGCATACCCCAGAGTCTTCAGGTGCGTCTGGATTTCGAGCCCATCCGCACGGCGATAGCGGGTCACCCGTGGCGCCTGGGCGTGGAGCGCCGGAGCACCCGCCAGCCGATCCGCCAGCAGTCCCACGGCCAATGCATAGCTGGTGGATGCGTTCCAGCGCATGATCACGCGAAAATTGGGGTAGGTCACGAATACCGGCCCGCTCGCGCCGCCAGGTGCGAGCAAGGCAACGGGAGTGGCGCGATCCGGCAAGGGTGTCGCGTCCACACGCCGCACGCCCAACTGGGTCCATTGGGCGATTGGCTTGGGTTGCTTGTAGCCCGCATAGGCGAGGACCGAGGCATCGCTCAGCCTGACCTCCTCCCCCCAGCGATCGCCGCTGCGCCATCCCATGCGACTGAGATAGTTGGCAGCGGATGCAAAGGCATCGGGCAGGCTGCGCCACAGGTCGATGCGACCGTCCCGGTCATAGTCGACGGCGTAATTGCGCATGGTGGTGGGCATGAATTGGGTATGCCCCATCGCGCCTGCCCAGGAACCCCGTAAATCCGCCGCATCCAGTCGACCCTCGTCGATCATGGCCACCGCATCGATCAATTGACGGCTGAACATGCGGCTGCGCCGGGCGTCGCAGGCCAGCGTCGCCAAGGCATCAAGCGTGGGGATATCCCCAAAATAATTGCCGAAGTTGGTTTCAAGACCCCAGAACGCCACCAGATACTCCGGCGCTACGCCATATTCTTCATGGATCCGGGCCAGCAGAGGGCGATGCTGTTCCAGCAGCGCCTGCCCGTTTTGCAGCCGGGTCGGGCTGATGCTGCGCTGGAGATAGTCCCAGAAACTGGAAACAAATTCGCTTTGCCCACCCCGATCCGTCCGGATGACATCCGGACGCTGGCGGATACTGGCAAAGGCGCTGGATACGGTTTCCGTGCGGATGCCAGCCTGATGGGCCTGAACGCGAAGGTCTCTTAGGCACGTGTCAAAGGAGTCGGCGGCCGAGCAGATAGAAACCACTCCCGCAAGGTACAAGCCGACCCAACAACTAATTGAGCGATTATTCATCATTGATTCCGGGAAAGCGGTCTTGTACGAGATCTATCAATGACACTACACCCGGGTCAAATGACCTTATTTAAGGCGGATTTGATCCACCATCCATGGCGGATCAAGTCCAGTGGGATATTAGAATGTGAACTGCAAGCCTGCGGAAGCAAGATCGAAATTGATTTCGAAATCGTCCTTGTCAACAGGGATACGCTCGTACTCTGCCCGCAGGCTCAGATGCGGCAGGATGTTGAACTTGATCCCAGCCCCATAGAACACGTTGCTGCCGTCGCGGTTCAGATCCAGCCGGCCAGGTCCATCCGCTTCCACGTCCCACCAAGCCATCCCCCCCTTGGCGAACAAGGTAATGAAATTGTTAGCCAATGGCAGCGATAGCACAGCAGCGCCCGTGTAGACGTCCCCTTTGAGCTCGACACCATATTCCTCAGTCTCACCGAGATAGATGTATTGTGCTTCCAAGCCCAGCCAAGGAAAAATATCCAATCCGACAAAGCCCTTGCCGGTCGATACATCATCATCGAAATCCGTCACATCTTCAGGAAGCTCGATTTCGCGATCAGCTATTTTCAGATCCTGCGCGGTGGCATAGATATAGCTGATGCCAATATAGGGACGAAGCATGTCATCCGCTTGGGCTGCAAGCGGCAACATGCCACCCAAGCCTAACAGCGCACACAAGCCGATTTTGCTCTTCATACGTATACTCCACATAAGCCTGTATTGGGGGTCAATAAGCTGACCTGGTGCAAGCATGATCCACATGCAACAAACATGGATTTAACTGCCTCCGGAACCACCAGCGCATGCAAGTAGAACTGATTTGGCAACCTCTAATCAAGCACCCCCCCTTCATAGGGCCTTGCCATGCACTCTCCATGACTTCGCGTTGACGGTATCGAACATCGATGAACCGTGCGAAGCGTTCTTGGCCTTCACCCATCGGTAGCAATACGCTCTAGCTCTACTTGACGGCATCACGCCCCGCAGAAGTATTCATCTGCACAGAGCCGAAGCTTTCCTTCACTTCCCGGCGCTGCACTTT
>JBAUIG010000145.1:0-2361 GCA_049682735.1 Candidatus Macondimonas sp.
GGGCTCACCGCGGTGCTCACCATTGCGAAAAGGCGAGGGATCGTCCTGATAGGCGAAGCCCTCCGTCAAGCAGCGGGCGAGCTGCTGCAAGGGCTGTGCGGCAAAATCGCGGTAGTAGCCGACCTCCTCGCCAGTGGCCAGCACATGCGCGGCATGATGGAAGTCGTCGTTCCACTGGGCCGTGTGGAAATGGGGCCGGCCGGTGCTGTCGCGGGCCAGAAAGCGTGCCTGATTGGCCTCGTTTTCCAGTATCAGGTGCGCCTCGCGCTTGCCTCCAAAGCGGCCGTGCACGGCTTGGGCCAGCGCTTCGAGGATATGGGGCTCGGAATCATCACGAATGGCATGCACGGCGTCCAGACGCAGACCGTCAAAGCGATATTCCTCCAGCCAGTAGAGGGCGTTGTGGATGAAGTAAGCGCGCACGATGGCACTATCGTCATCGTCGAAATTGATGGCATCCCCCCACGGCGTGTTGTGGCGGGCGGTAAAGAAAGAGGGAGCATAAGCGCCGAGGTAGTTGCCATCCGGCCCCAAGTGGTTGTAGACCACATCCAGCAGTACCATCAGACCATGTCCATGCGCCGCATCGATCAGCCGCTTCAGGTCCTCGGGCCGACCATAGATGCTGTCGGGCGCGAAAGGCAGCACGCCGTCGTAGCCCCAGTTGCGCAGCCCCGGGAAATCCGCCAGCGGCATCAGTTCCAGCGCAGTCACGCCCAGTTCGGCCAGATAATCGAGCCGGTCGATGACGCCCTGGTAGTTTCCCTCGGGACTGAAGCTGCCCACATGCAACTCATAGATGACGGCTTCCCCCCACGGTCGCCCGCGCCAGTGGTCGTGCTGCCAGCGGTAGGCTGCCGGGTCGATCAGCTCGCTCGGACCGTGGACATCCCGGGGCTGGAAACGGGAGGCCGGATCGGGCACCGCCAGGCCGCTATCCAGCCGAAAGCAGTAATGCTGGCCGGTTCGCGCCCGATCCGTGACCACATCGAACCATCCCTCGCCGCGGGCCTGCATCGGCAACAGGTGGTTGGTGAGGCCATCGACCAACTGCAGCTTCGGCGCGTCCTGTCCCGGCGCCCACAAACGAAAGTGCATCCGTCCATCGGCCAGTCGCTGGGGACCGAACGGCATCTCGTGCTCAGAGGAATAAAAATCCTTCATCTTCGACCTCCTCATGGGCGGAATGCTCCTGCAGCAACACCATGCAGCGCGGCCCCAGCGTCAAGCGGCCGCCACCGCGCAAACTGCCGGAACGGCCCACGCCATCCTCCGCAGCGGTGTCGAGAATCACTTGCCAGCGGGTCCGGCCCTTGAGTCGCAGCAGGGTGAATACCATCGGCCCGGGATCGGCATTGAGCAGCCACAGGAAATTGTGATCACGCAGCGGCTTGCCATGCGCATCGACCTCCCCAAGCACCTCCCCGCCCAGGAACACAGCCAGCGAACGGCGATGATGCTCTTCCCAATCATCGGCGGTCATCTCGCGGCCATCTGGATTGAGCCACATGATGTCCTTGACTTCCGATCGCGCAATATTGCGCCCCTGAAAGAAATGCTTGCGCCGGAAGACCGGATGTTCACGCCGCAAGGCAATCAGCCGGCGCACATAGTGGAACAGCTGACGGCGTTCCTCACCGAGTTCCCAGTCCACCCAGCTGACGGGATTATCCTGGCAGTAGGCGTTATTGCTGCCTAGCTGGGTCCGGCAAATTTCATCCCCCGCCAGCAGCATGGGTACGCCTTGGGAGAGGATCAGGCTGGCCAGCAGATTGCGTTTCTGGCGCCGCCGCAGCGCCAGGATCTGCGGATCATCCGTGGGACCCTCGACGCCACAGTTCCAGCTCAGGTTGTGATTGTGCCCATCCCGATTGTCCTCGCCGTTGGCTTCATTGTGCTTGTCGTTATAGCTGACCAGATCCTCCAGGGTGAAGCCATCGTGGGCCGTGATGAAGTTGATGCTGGCATAGGGCCGGCGGCCCGAGCTTTCATAAAGATCGGAAGAACCGGTCAGCCGATAGGCCAGATGTCCGGTACGTCCGCCATCGCCCTTCCAGTAGGCCCGCACCACGTCGCGGTATTCGGCGTTCCATTCGGTCCACCCCACAGGGAAATTCCCCACCTGATAGCCGCCCTCTCCGACGTCCCAGGGCTCGGCGATCAGCTTCACTTGGGAGAGGATGGGATCCTGACCGATGATTTCAAAAAACGCCGACAAACGATCCACTTCAAACAATTCACGCGCCAGGGCGGCGGCCAGATCAAAGCGGAAGCCATCCACATGCATCTCGGTCACCCAGTAGCGCAGGCTGTCCATGATCAGCTGCAACACCCGCGGATGGCGCATGTTCAGGGTGTTGC
>JBAUIG010000146.1:0-1659 GCA_049682735.1 Candidatus Macondimonas sp.
CCGGTGAAATCGCCACGCTCGTAACCCTCGCGCCAGATCCAGCCCTGCAAGGTCTTGAGCGGCGTGATCTTGAGGTCGAGCTTGATCCACTCCAGCAACTGATCCACCACCTGCGCCTCGCTTGTCCCCGGCCGGCCGCTCTGGGCCGCCACCTCGGCCAGCAACGCCTGCATCCGGGGCTTGTCGCCATGGGCGGCGATATAGGCCGGCAGTTGGCGGGCGGCATAGGGAAACAGCACGCGATGCACAAAACCGATGTCGGTGGTGGTGCCCTCGATGTCGGTGACGATGGCCTGGATGCTCATGCGTGTCCCTCCAACAACCGTTCAGTCAACCGGCACTGCATCAGGAATTCCCAGCCTTCCACATGGCGCCGCGCCTCCGCCACCGATGCACCCCAGGCATACAGGCCATGCCCGCGCACCAGAAAACCATGAGGCAGCACAGTTGTCTCCCAGCATTCCGCAAGGCGATCAGCCAGTGCCGGAATATCCTGGGTATTCTCAAAGATCGGCAGGGCAACCCCCTGTTCATGGGTGGTGTGGCCGCGAATGGCTTTTTGCATCTCGTAGCCTTCGAACAGCAGCGCCTCGGTCGGGGCAAGACGCGAGAGCACAGTTCCCGCCACCGAATGGGTGTGTAGCACGCAGCCAATGGTGGGGTCGAGCCGATAGAGCCGCTGGTGCAAGGCCGCCTCGGCGGAAGGCATCGGCGCCGTGGCGGGCAGGGGCGCATGCACGGCGGCGCGGATGAAATCGTCCGTTGTAAGGGCGCGCTTGTCGCGACCCGAGGCGGTAATGCGAAAGTGATCGGCATCCTCACGCAGCGAGAAATTGCCACCGGTCGCAGGCGACAGGCCCTGGGCTGCCAGTGCGCCGACGGCCTGGATGAGGGTATCGAGGGTGTCCGCAGCCGCCATGGGCAATCCCCGCCGGGTCCGATTTCAGGGAGCAGCATGATACCGCAGGCCACCCGGCCCGTCCCGACCGGATCGATGACATCGGTGCCGCCGCCCGCTGTGCGCTAAAATTCACCATCCCCAAGACTGATCGGACTCCGGAGATCCCCATGCGCATCGGCACCCCCCTGTCCCCCTCCGCCAGTCGGGTCATGCTGCTCGGCGCCGGCGAGCTGGGCAAGGAAGTGATCATCGCCCTGCAGCGGCTGGGCGTGGAAGTGATCGCCGTGGACCGCTACCCCAATGCCCCGGGGCACGCCGTCGCCCATCGCGCCCATGTCCTGGACATGACCGATGGTGCGCTCCTGCGCGAACTCATTGCCCTTGAGCGCCCCCATTGGGTGGTGCCGGAGATCGAGGCCATTGCCACCGAGACCCTGCGCGCGCTGGAGGCCGAAGGGCTGACACAGGTCGTCCCCACCGCCGAGGCCGCCTGGCTCACCATGCAACGGGAAGGCATCCGGCGTCTGGCAGCAGAGGAACTGGGGTTGCCCACCTCGCGCTATGCCTTTGCCGATTCCGAAGCCGAGCTGGCCGCCGCCATCACTGGCGGCATCGGCCTGCCCTGTGTGATCAAGCCGGTGATGTCGTCCTCCGGCAAGGGACAATCGGTCGTCCGCACGCTGGATGAGGTGCCGGTAGCCTGGGCGGCCGCCCGCGCGGGCGGCCGGGTGGACCGGGGTCGCGTGATCGTCGAACAA
>JBAUIG010000147.1:0-10335 GCA_049682735.1 Candidatus Macondimonas sp.
CTTCCAGAGCGGCCAGGTAGTCGGTTTCGGGGATGAGCGCCGGATTGCGCGCATGGGAATTGAAATCGCAGTAGGGGCACTTGCGCACACACCACGGCAGGTGCACGTAAACGGCCAGGGGCGGCGGTGTGATCATTCCTTGGAGGTGCATCGGGTGCTCAGCGGTCCGTGCCGGTCCACTGACTCCGCAGTGCGTTCAATGCTTGCGCGCGGTGGCTGAGACGGTTTTTCTCAAGGGCGTCCAGCTCGGCCGCGCTGCAGCCCCGCTCCGGAACCCAGAAGACGGGATCGTAGCCGAAGCCTGCCGTGCCCTGCGGCGCGTCCAGGATGCGACCATCCCATCGCCCTTGACCGATCAGCGGCGCGGGGTCCTCGGCATGGCGCAGATAGACGAGGACGCAAAGGAAGTGCGCGCGGCGTTCGGCTTCCGGCGTATCGGCCAACGCGGCGAGCAGGCGGGCGATATTATCGGCATCAGTAGCCGCGGCGCCGGCATAGCGGGCCGAATGCACGCCGGGCGTGCCACCCAGGGCATCCACCACCAGCCCGGAATCATCGGCGAGCGCCGGCAGGTCGGTCTGGGCGCTGGCGGCCCGGGCCTTGGCAAGGGCGTTCTCCACAAACGTCAGGCCATCCTCCACGGCGGGCAAGACCCCGCGCTCGCTCTGGCGGATCAGCGTCCAACCCAGGGGCGCGAGCAAGTCCTGGAATTCTCGCAGCTTGCCCGCATTGCCAGTGGCCAGAATTACTTCGCGCGGCACGCCGGATCCTCCGCCAGGGCCTGACGCTGGGCGTCCAGCAGTTGCGCAATCCCGCCGCGCGCCAGATCCAGCATGCTGGCCAGTTCTTCAGGACGGAAGGCATGGCCCTCCGCCGTGCCCTGCAGCTCGATGTATCCGCCGGCCTCGTTCATCACCACGTTCATGTCGGTTTCAGCTTCGGCGTCTTCGGCGTAGTCCAGGTCCAGCACCGGCGTGCCGCGATAAATGCCGACGGAGACCGCGGCGACCTGGCCATGCAGCGGAAAGCGCGCCAGTGCCCGGCGCCGTTCCAACTGGCGCATGGCGTCGTGCAGGGCGACATAGGCGCCGGTGATGGCCGCAGTACGGGTGCCACCATCGGCCTGGATCACGTCGCAGTCGAGGATGATCGTGCGCTCGCCCAGGGCCTCGGTGTTGACGATCGCCCGCAGGGCGCGGCCGATCAGGCGCTGGATTTCCTGGGTGCGTCCGGTCTGTTTTCCGCGAGCGGCTTCACGATCCGAGCGGCTGGTGGTGGCCCGGGGGAGCATGCCGTATTCGGCGGTGACCCAGCCGCGCCCCTTGCCGCGCAGGAAGCCGGGAACCGATTCCTGCACGCTGGCGGTGCAGATCACCCGCGTATCCCCGAATCCGACCAGCACCGAACCTTCGGCATGGCGGGTGAACTGGCGCTGCAGCAGGATGGGTCGCAACTGGTCGGGGTTTCGGCCGCTGGGGCGCATTCGGGTATCCTTGTCGGTTTGAATGGGCGGGGCAGCCGGTGTTGGCCGCCCTCTGCGCGACAGTATACCGCTCCGGCCTTTCCTGCCCTGCCAGGATCGGACCGGCGGCATGGAGAAACAGATGATTGCCAGCATGACGGGTTTTGCCCGTGCGGAACGCGCCTTGCCGGAAGGCCGGCTGACCTGGGAGCTGCGGACCGTCAATCACCGCTATCTGGAAATGACGCCGCGCCTGCCGGAGGAATGGCGTGCACTGGAGCCGGCGGTGCGCGAGGTGCTAGCGGCGGGCGTTCGGCGGGGCAAACTGGAGGCCCAGCTGCGTTTTACGCGCGATCCGGGGCAGGGCCAGAACCTCACCCTCAACAGCACATTGATGGATGGCCTGGCGCGACTCTGTGCCCAGTTGTCGACTGAATTTCCCGCCCCGGTAAGTGTGATTGAAATTCTGCGCTGGCCCGGCGTGGTTCAGGAATCCCCCCTGGACCTGGAAGCCTTGGGACAGGAGGCGCTGGCGCTGTTGAAGGAAACCATGGCGGCGCTGACGCTGGCGCGGCGCCGTGAAGGCGAACGTCTGGCGATTGGGCTGCGGGAGCGGGCGGTGGGGATAGCCCATTGGGTGGCGCAGGTGCGGGCGCGACTGCCGGAAGTGCGCGGGGCGGCGCGCGAAAAGTTGCTGGCACGCCTGGCCGAGCTGGACGTGGAAAACGAGCCGGGACGGCTGGAACAGGAGTTGTTGTTCCTGGCTCAGCGCATGGATGTGGCCGAGGAGCTGGACCGGCTCGACAGCCACCTGGTCGAATGGGCGGCGACCCTGGCGCGCGCCGAGCCCATCGGGCGGCGGCTGGATTTCCTGTTGCAGGAGTTCAATCGCGAGGCCAATACCCTGGGCTCCAAGTCCCAGGATACCGAGATTACCCGGGCCGCCATCGAGATCAAGGTGCTGATCGAGCAGATGCGCGAGCAGATCCAGAACGTGGAGTGAAGCTCATGGGTGGCGGCAGTCTTTTCGTCATTGCGGCGCCTTCCGGAGCGGGCAAGACCAGCTTGGTGCAGGCGCTGATGGCCGAGGTGCCGGGGTTGGTGTTCTCCGTGTCTCACACCACCCGCGCGCCGCGCGCGGGGGAAGTGGATGGCCGGGACTATCATTTCGTCGACCCCGCGACATTCCAGCACATGGTCGCCGAAGGCGCGTTTCTCGAACATGCGGAAGTGTTCGGGCGCTGCTACGGCACCAGCCGCGGGGCGGTCGCCGAGCGGCTGGCGGCGGGAGAGGATCTCATCCTGGAAATCGATTGGCAGGGCGCGCAGCAAGTGCGCCGGGTCATCCCGGCGTGTGTGAGCATTTTCATCCTGCCCCCTTCGCGCGAGGAATTGGCGCGCCGATTGCGCGGTCGAGCCACGGATGCATCCGAGGTCATCGCGCATCGCCTTGCCCTGGCGGTGGAAGAAATGCGCCATTACGCTGAATTTGATCATCTGGTGGTCAACGATGTCTTCGATCAGGCGCTGGCCGAACTGAAGGCCGTCGTGCGCGCTTCCCGCTGCCGCACCTCCATTCAGACGGCGCGGCGTGGCGCCTTGTTGGCCGAGCTGCTGGCCTGATTTTCGCGCTTGGCATACACTGGAATCCAAATCCATCCGGCTCTGATAAAGGCCGCCCGACAGGGTGGGGGGATGGGATGTCTTTAGGTGGTCTGCGATGGCATCCGCGCCGGGGCGGATGTGGAGGTATGAATCATGGCTCGAGTGACGGTCGAGGACTGTTTGTCCAATGTGGACAATCGATTCCAGTTGGTCTTGGTGGCGGCCAAGCGGGCGCGCCAGTTGGTGCGTGGCGTGGAGCCGTTCCTGGACTGGGACAACGACAAGCCAACGGTGCTGGCCCTGCGTGAAATCGCCAATGGCAATGTGACCCGGGAGATCCTGAAAGAGAAGGAGATTCCCTTGGTGCGCCATTTCCCCCAACTGGGCGCCATCGACGATCTGGAGCCGGGCGAATTGATCCCTGAGCCGGTGACTGAAGTCCCGGCGCCGGGTGACGTGTAAAGGGGGCCCAGGACCCCAAGCCCATGTCCCTGGATGTCAGTGAACGCATCGACCGGGATGGATCCGTCGGACTGCTCGACATTCCCGGCTATCCGCAGCTGATTCACGAGCTGCAACGCTATCTGGATGAGAATCAGATAGCCGAGGTGGTTCGCGCCTGTACGTTTGGCATGGAAGCCCACGCCGGGCAGATTCGGCTGAACGGCGAGCCCTATATCTCGCATCCCGTTGCCGTGGCACGCATTCTGGCCATGATGCGCCTGGATTATCGCAGCATCATGGCGGCCTTGCTCCATGATGTGATCGAGGATACGCCCACCGCGAAGGAGCACATTGTCCAGCGCTTCGATCCGGAGGTGGCCGAACTGGTGGATGGTGTCAGCAAGCTGACCCAGATCCAGTTCAAGTCCAAGGCCGAGGCCCAGGCCGAAAACTTTCTCAAGATGATGCTGGCGATGTCCCAGGACATCCGCGTCATGCTCATCAAGCTGGCCGACCGGCTCCACAACATGCGTACGCTGGACGTGATGCGGCCGGACAAGCGGCGGCGCATCGCCCGCGAGACCTTGACGCTCTATGCGCCCATCGCCAATCGCCTGGGCATGAATGCCCTGCGGTGCGAGCTTGAAGATCTGAGCTTTGCGGCCTTGTATCCCTTCCGCTATCGGGTGTTGGCCGAATTGGTCGAACGCGCACGCGGTAATCGCAAGCGTGTACTGGATCAGGTGGAGATGGCGCTGGGGGCCGCGCTGGGCCGGGAGAACGTCGTGGCCCAGGTGGTGGGGCGCGACAAGCACCTTTACAGCCTCTATCTGCGCTTGCGCAATCGCGAAACGACGTTCAGCGAACTGGCCGAGATTTATGCCTGTCGCGTCCAGGTGGAGCGTGTGGACGATTGCTACCGTGCCCTGGGCGTCGCGCACAGCGTCTACAAGCCGGTACCCGGGCGATTCCGCGATTACATCGCCATTCCCAAGGTCAACGGCTATCAGTCCCTGCATACCGTACTGTTTGGTCCCCATGGGGTGCCCATCGAATTGCAGATCCGCACCCGGGAAATGGACTTGCTGGCCGAGGTGGGCGTGGTAGCACACTGGCAATACCCCTTCACGGAGCAAACCGCGCCGGGCGGCACCCAGGACCGCGCGCGCGAATGGATGCACAGCATCCTGGAAATGCAAAAACGAGTGGGCAGCTCCCAGGAATTCCTGGAGAGCGTGAAGGGCGACCTGTTTCCCGACGAACTCTATGTCTTCACCCCCAAGGGCCGCATCATGCGGCTACCGGTGGGTGCCACGCCGGTGGATTTCGCCTACGCGGTGCATACGGACATTGGCAACCGTTGCGCCGCGGCCAAGGTGGACCGCCGGGTGGTGCCGCTGAGCACGCCTTTGCGCAATGGCCAGACGGTGGAAATATTGACCTCCGAATCCGCTCTGCCCAACCCGGCCTGGCTCAATTTCATCATTACCGCGCGCGCGCGCGCCAACATTCGCCATTACCTCAAGAACCTGAAAACCGACGAGGCCGTGGCCCTGGGACATCGCTTGATGGCGCGGGCCCTGACGGCCTATGGGGTGGTGCTGGACCAGATTGACGGCGCGGTTTGGGAACGGGTGGTGGCGGATCTGGGGCTGGGCAGTCTGGACGCGCTGTTGCAGGCCGTGGGGCTGGGCGAGCACATGGCACCGCTGGTGGCCCGCAGACTGGTCCAGCATGCCGGACTGGGTGCGGACCTCGACGCCTCGTCCGCCGCAGGGGATCGCGCCGCCCTGGCAATTCAGGGGACCGAAGGCCTGGTGGTCACCTTCGGACGCTGCTGCCATCCCATTCCCGGCGATCGCATCCTGGGTTTCCTCAGCAGTGGACGCGGCATTGTTATCCATACCCAGAGTTGCCGGAACCTGAGCGAATACCGCAAGCACCCGGACAAGTGGATCGATGTGCAGTGGGCGGACCATCCGGATCGCGAGTTTTCCGTCGAGATCCGCATGGAAGCGACCAATCAACGCGGCGTGCTGGCCCAGATCACCGCCGAAATGGCCCGCATGGATGCCAACATCGAGCATGTGACGGTCGATGAGAAATATGGTCAAACCGCCTCTCTGGTATTCACCCTTACTGTGCGCGACCGATTGCATCTGGCCCGCATCCTGCGCCATCTGCACGCCATGACGTGCGTGATCCGGGTCACGCGCGGCAAATCCTGAGCGATCATCGGTCATAATGGGGCCTGTGCTCGGGAGTTCCCTATGACCCGTACCCCCATCCAGACGACTGACGCGCCCCAGGCCATTGGCCCATACAGCCAGGCCGTCCGCGCGGGAGACTTGCTGTTCCTGTCCGGCCAGATTCCTCTTGATCCTGCCAGCGGCGAGTTGGTGGCGGGTTCAATCGAGATCCAGACGCGCCGGGTACTGGACAATCTTGTCGCGGTGGCCCGAGCGGGCGGCAGCGATCTGGATCGCGTCGTGAAAGTGACGGTTTATCTTGTTGACCTGTCCCATTTCGCGGCAATGAATGCAGTGATGGCGGCGTATTTCCAGGCACCTTATCCGGCCCGCGCCGTACTGGGTGTGGCCGCCTTGCCGCGCGGCGCGGCAATTGAAATCGAGGCAGTGTGTCTCGTCTAGACCCGCATGACTAAGCGCGATTCCCAGGCTGCCGCGCGCGCGCCGCGCACCGTGCAGCCTGCTGACGCCGCCTTGAGGCAGCTGGTTGCCCGCCTCGGTCTGCGCCAGCCCCATGAACTGCTATTCCATCTGCCCCTGCGTTATGAGGATCACACCCGGCTAACGGCCTTGGATGCGCTGTGTGCGGGCGTGCCAACACTAATTGAAGGGGAGATCCTGCAGGTTCAAGCCGCCCACGGACGGCGGCCGGGGCTGTGGCTGCGTCTGGGCGATGGGCATGGCGTCATCGATGTGCGGTTTTTCCGGGTGGTGCCCGCCCAGCGCAAGACCTGGCAGGTCGGAGCACGATTGCGCTGCCATGGGGTGGTGCGGGCCGGGGTGTATGGCTTTGAAATGGCGCACCCCAGTTGCCGTCTGGTGCAATTGGGACAACCGCTTCCCGATCGCGCCTTGGCCGTCTATCCCACTGTGGCAGGGGTTTCCCAGGATCGGTTGCGCCGCGCGGTGGCGGATCTGCTGGCGCGATTGCCCGCAGTGGGGCTGGGAGAAGCCTTGCCCGCTGCGCGCCGCCACGCCTTGGGGTTGATGGCATTGGAGGAGGCATTGCAGGCGTTGCATGCGCCTCTGCCTCAGCAGATTGAATCCGTGCAGGCGGCGGGACATCCGGCGCGCCGGCGCTTGGCCTGGGAGGAGTTGCTGGCGGATCAGTTGGTGTTGCGGCGGCGCCGCTACCGGGCCCGGTCCCAGGTGGCGCCGGCGCTGGTCGATGCAGACGGGATCGGCGATCGGGTGGAAGCGGCGCTTGGTTTTGCCCTGACAGCGGCCCAGCGGCGCGTGCTGGAAGAAGTGCGGGCCGACCTGGCCCGACCGATTCCCATGTTGCGTCTGGTGCAGGGGGATGTGGGATCGGGCAAGACGGCGGTCGCGGCCCTGGCGGCGGCAATGGCCTTGGGTGGGGGCTGGCAGGTGGCCCTGATGGCGCCTACCGAATTGCTGGCCGAGCAGCACGTGAAGAATTTCCACCGCTGGTTCGCGCCTGCCGGGATCGAGCCGCTGGCGTTGTTGGGCCGATTGGGCGCGCCGGCGCGCCGGGCAGTAGCGGCCATGCTCGCAACCGACCAGCCGGCACTGGTGGTGGGTACCCATGCGCTGTTCCAGGACTGGCTGCGCTTTGGCCGCCTGGGACTGGTCATGGTGGACGAGCAGCATCGCTTCGGCGTACAGCAGCGCTTGGCGCTGCAGGAAAAGGGCAGCGGACTCGCGCCCCATCAGCTGGTGCTGACGGCGACGCCCATTCCACGCACCCTGGCCATGGGCCTGTTTGCGGATCTGGACGTCTCGGTCATCGACGCCTTGCCGCCGGGGCGGGCGGGCGTGCGCACGGTGGTGTTGCCGGCCCGTCGGCGCGACGAGGTGGCGGAACGGGTGCGTGCGGCCTGCCGGATGGGTGCCCAGGTCTATTGGGTCTGTCCCTTGATCGAGGATTCGGAGCAAGCGCAGGGAGAGGCGGCGGAGGCGCTGTTTGCGCGCCTGGGCGAGGCGTTTCCTGACCTGCGCCTGGGATTGGTCCATGGCCGACTGGGTAGTGCGCAGCGCGCAGCCACGATGACGGCCTTCGTCCAGGGCGCGCTGGATGTGCTGGTGGCCACCACAGTGATCGAGGTAGGGGTGGATGTGCCCAAGGCCACAGTGATGGTGGTGGAGAACGCCGAGCGCTTCGGCTTGGCCCAGTTGCACCAGTTGCGCGGCCGGGTCGGGCGGGGGGCAGCGCCGGGGAGTTGCGTGTTGTTGTATGAGGGGCCGCTGTCGCTGACGGCGCGCGCTCGCCTGGAGACCTTGCGCGAGGTTCAGGACGGCTTCGAGATTGCCCGCCGGGATCTGGAGCTGCGCGGGGCTGGGGAATGGCTGGGCACCCGGCAGACCGGGGAGCGGCGCTGGCGCG
Source organism: Candidatus Macondimonas sp. (assembly GCA_049682735.1). Taxonomy (GTDB): domain Bacteria; phylum Pseudomonadota; class Gammaproteobacteria; order UBA5335; family UBA5335; genus Macondimonas. Next base: position 8,105 of record JBAUIG010000147.1, read on the forward strand.
TGGCCGATCCGGTGGCCGACGCTGATCTGATGGCCGAGGCCCAGATCGAGGCGGATCGGTTGTTGGCAGAGGATCCGGCATTGGCCGAACGCTTGATTGACCGCTGGCAACAGGAGGCGGACCGTTATGCCGGGGCCTGATGAGGGCGTTCCCTTGCGTGGACGCATGGACACCGTGCGCTGGCAGACGCTGGCCGCCGGTCGTGTGCGCCTGCCCCGGATCTGGCATGGCGCGCTGTTGCAGACCAGTTCCTTGACGGCCCGTCTGCGGGGCTGTTGCGGCGAGCGCTTCGCTGTGCGCGTACTGGCCGAGACACCCGCGCGGCTCGCCTGGCGCGACGCCCGCGCCCTGGGCCTGCCGGTGGGGGCGCCGATGCGTTTGCGGGAAGTCTATCTTTGTTGCGGCGAGGAGCCCGTGGTCTATGCCTGCAGCCTGTTGCCGTTGGCGGCGGCGCGGGGTCGCTGGCGGGGTTTGATGCGACTGGGCAGCCGTCCCCTGGGTGAACTGCTGTTCGCTCATCCGGATGTTCGGCGCGGCCCCATGGCGCTGGGCCGTCTTCAACCGGGCTCAATTGCGCACCGGGCCTTGAGTCGGGGCTTGGCCGTGCCCCCCGGCGTTGTATGGGGACGACGCTCACAGTTCGCGCTGCCGGGGGCAGCGGTGGTGGTTTGTGAATTCTTTTTGCCCGTGGCTTTGGATGTGTTGCATGACAAACGCGCCTCGTAAATCCGATTCGCTGCTGCGTCGCCTGGACCGCCTGTGGCAGCGCTGGCCGGTCTACGCGCCCACGGTGCGCGCCCGATTGTGGCAATACGCGCTGTTGATGCGCTGGGATCGGCCGATCGGCGCCCTGCTGCTGTTGTGGCCCATGCTGTGGGCGCTGTGGCTGGCGGGTAACGGTCGGCCCGATGCCGGCGTGGTAGCGGTGTTCGTGTCGGGGGTCTGGGTGATGCGTTCGGCAGGATGCGTCATCAACGATTACCTCGATCGGCATGTCGATGCCTTCGTCGAGCGCACCCGTGACCGGCCGCTGGCCGCCGGCCGGGTGTTGCCGCAGGAGGCGCTGGCCCTGTTCGCCGTGTTAATGGGGGTGGCCTTGGTTCTGGCCCTGCTGAGCAATCGCATGACGTTGCTGCTGGCCTTCGGTGGGGCCTTCCTGGCTGCCACTTACCCTCTCATGAAGCGCTATACCCATCTGCCCCAGGTGTACCTGGGGGCGGCGTTCGGCTGGGCCGTGCCCATGGCCTGGGCCGGACAGACCGGGCAGTTCCCCCCGCCCTTAGCCTGGCTGGTGTTCCTCACGGCAGTGGTGTGGGCGGTGATCTATGACACCCAATACGCGATGGTCGACCGGGACGATGATCTCAAGATCGGCGTCAAATCCACCGCCATCCTGTTCGGGGAGCAGGATCGGGCCATCCTCGCCGCCTTGCAGGGCTTGATGGTGCTGGCCTTGTTTCTGGTCGGTCGACAGGCCGGCCTGGGCTGGCCGTATTTCCTGTCGCTGGCGGGGGTGGTGGCGTTGTTCGCCTACCAGCAACGGCTGATGCGGGATCGCAGCCGCGCCGGTGCTTTCGCCGCTTTTCGCAACAACAACTGGGTGGGTGGTGTGGTCTTCGCCGGCATCCTTGGCGCTTACCTGATTTGAGCCGGGGTGTGTTCCGAGGAGCTGCGCGCGGGCGTCCATACCTCGATCTGCATGCTCCCGGCTGCGCGCAGGGCCAGGCTCATCGCCGTGAGCGTGCTGCCTGTGGTGAGCACGTCATCGATCAGCGCCACATGGGCAGGTGGAGCGCCATCAATGGCGAAGGCCCCGCGCAGGTTGCGGACACGCGCCGCAGCGGTCAGGCCCACCTGGGGCGCGGTCGCGCGGATGCGCCGGACGAGGTCGTCGCGCAGCGGAATTGCAAAATGCCGAGCCAGCGGCAAGGCCAGTTCCCGCGCTTGGTTGAAACCCCGTTCACGCAGGCGGTTGGGATGTAAGGGTACGGGGATCAGCGCCGCAGGCCAGGGCGTACGCCGCTCCGATTGCAGGGCCTGTGTCAGCAGATCACCCAACAGGCGAGCCCGCGCCAGGCGTCCGTGGAACTTCAGTTGCTGCACCAGGGCATCGACCGGCAAGGCATAGTGCAGGGCGCTGAAGGCAATGTCCCAGGCAGGCGGGTGGCTCAGGCAGGCGCCGCAGCGCCATGCCGATGCCCCTGCGGGCAGGGGTCGGGCACAGCCGAGGC
>JBAUIG010000148.1:0-10476 GCA_049682735.1 Candidatus Macondimonas sp.
ATGGCTTTGCAGACGGCGCGGATGTGCAGGCGCTAGTGGCAAGCCCCGAGGCGGGCCGCAATCATCTGGAAGTCCGGTTTCCGGACGGCAGCCATCATGCCCTCATTCTCAATTTGCCGGGCCGCCATAACGTGCAGAACGCGCTGGCTGCGCTGGTCGTGGGGCATGAGCTGGGCATCGCACCGGCCGCCATGGCGCAGGCCCTGGAGCAGTTCCAGGGTATCGGCCGGCGCTTCCAGCGTTATGGCGTCATCGAAACGCCCGCCGGCCCGATGGAACTGGTGGATGACTATGGTCATCACCCCACCGAGGTGGCGGCCACGCTGGCGGCCGCTCGCGAAACCTGGCCGGACGCCCGGCTGGTGGTCATCTTCCAGCCGCATCGCTACAGCCGTACGCGGGACCTCCTGGAGGATTTCGCACGCGTGTTGTCGAGCGCCGATGTCCTGGTGCTGACCGAGGTCTACGCTGCCGGGGAAGCGCCCATTGCCCAGGCTGATGGCCGCACCCTGGCTCGGGCCACGCGCGCCCGGGGGCGCCTGGAGCCGGTGTTCGTGCCCACCGTGGAGGAGTTGCCCGAGGCGCTGGAGGGGCTGCTGGAGGCGGGCGATGTGCTGCTCACCCTGGGCGCCGGCGATATCGGCGGTTTGCCGGCGCGGCTCCAGCAGCGCTGGGGCGGGCAGCCATGAACGCCTTGCGCCGGGAGATTCGCGGCCGGGTGCGTCGGGATGAACCCCTGGCCCTGCATACCAGTTGGCGCGTCGGCGGACCGGCGGCACTGTTTTTCGAGCCGGCCGACCTGGCCGATCTGGCGGCCTTCCTCGCCGATCTGCCCGCCACGATGCCGGTGTTCTGGCTCGGTTTGGGCAGCAATCTGCTGGTGCGGGATGGCGGCATCGACGGGGTGGTCATCGCCACGCAGCGCGGGCTGGCGGCGCTGGACGTACTGGCCCCAGGATGCATCCGGGCGCAGGCCGGAGTGCCCTGCGCCAAGCTGGCGCGGTTGTGCGAGCGCGAAGGATGGGCCGGCGGTGCGTTCTTTGCCGGCATCCCCGGGACACTGGGCGGCGCGTTGGCCATGAATGCCGGGGCCTTTGGCGGGGAGACCTGGCGCCAGGTGGCGCGGGTCGAGGTGATGGATCGTCAGGGCCGTACCCGGTGGCGGGTGGCGGCGGAGTATGAAATCGGTTACCGGCAGGTGCGTCCGCCGGTGGACGGGGAAGCGTTCGTGGCGGCCGAATGGCATTTCGACATCGATTCCCCAGGAGAGGCCGGGCGGGGCCGGATCCGGGAATTGCTGGCGCGGCGGGCAGCCACCCAGCCCCTGGGTCAGCCCAGTTGCGGCTCCGTGTTCCGCAACCCGCCGGGGGATCACGCGGCGCGCCTGATCGAAGCGGCGGGCCTGAAGGGCGAGTGCATTGGCGATGCCCAGGTATCCCCCAAGCATGCCAACTTCATCGTCAATCGAGGCCAGGCTCGGGCGGCCGACATCGAAGCCCTGATCGGGCGAGTGCAGGAGCGGGTATTGGCCAGCCAGGGCGTCGCGTTGATTCCGGAAGTGCGGATCGTCGGGAGGGCCTCATGATCGGCTTGCCGGCTCCCCGGGTGCGGGATGCGGCGGCGTTCGGGCGGGTGGCCGTGCTGATGGGCGGCCGCTCCGGCGAGCGGGAGATTTCATTGCGCAGCGGGGCGGCGGTACTGGATGCGCTATGCCGGCGCAGGGTGGACGCGGTGGCGGTCGATGTGGGGATGGATTTCCTCGCCCGCCTGCCGGAACTGCACTGTGACCGCGCCTTTATCGCCCTGCATGGCCGTGGCGGCGAGGATGGGGTGATCCAGGGCGCGCTGGAGATGGCGGGAATCCCCTACACCGGCAGTGGCGTGGCCGCCTGCGCCTTGAGCATGGACAAGTTGCGCACCAAGCAGTTGTGGCAGGCGCAGGGCCTGTCGACGCCGCCCTATGCCGTGCTGGCGGATGCGGCCGACGTGGAGCGGGCGCTCAGCGCGCTGGAGCTGCCCTTGATCGTCAAGCCGGCGCGTGAGGGTTCCAGCCTGGGCATGAGCAAGGTGACCCGGCCGGAGGAGCTGCTCCCCGCCTTTCATCACGCGCGGGCGCTGGACAGTCGGGTGCTGGCCGAGCGCTGGATCAGTGGCGGCGAGTACACCGTGGCGATTCTCGGGGACCGCGCACTGCCCTCGATCCGCCTGGAGACCCCCAACGCATTTTACGATTTCGATGCCAAGTACCGGTCGAGCAGCACGCGTTACCACTGCCCCAGTGGCCTGACGCCGGAGCGGGAGGCGGCGTTTGGCGCGCTGGCGCTGGCGGCGTTCCAGGGCCTCGATGCCCAGGGCTGGGGCCGGGTGGATTTCATGCTGGATGCGGCAGGGTCCCCGTGGCTGCTGGAGCTCAACAGTGTGCCGGGCATGACGGATCACAGTCTGGTGCCGATGGCGGCGCGGGCGGCAGGGCTTTCCTTCGAGGATCTGGTATGGCGGATTCTCGAAACCAGCCTGGTGGATCGGTCATGAGGGCCATTCCGCCACCAGACCGTCGGCGCCCGGTGCATCGATCGGCAAGCAGGTCGCCGCGTCGACCGGGCCGTCGATCTGAGGCCAAACGGACCTTCACTTTGCCTCCAGCCGTGCGTCGCTGGATCGGCCGACTGCTGGGCGCATGCGTGGTGGTGGGCATCGCGGGCGGGCTGGTCTGGCAGGCCCAGGCCCAGGCTTGGTTTGCGTTCAAGCGGGTGCTGGTGGAAGCGCCGTTCCGGCAGGTATCGCAGGAAACTATCGCGCAGACGGTGCGTGCCCACCGCGCGGCGAGCCTGTGGCAGGTGGATCTGAAGGCCTTGGTGGCCGATCTGCGAGCGCTGGACTGGGTGGCGCGGGTCCAGGTCAGCCGGCGCTGGCCCGATGCGCTGGTGGTGCGGTTGTGGGAGTACCGGCCAGTGGCGCGCTGGGGTGAGGTGGGTCTGCTGGATGTGCGCGGGATCCGCTTCCAGGCCGAGGTGGGCGAGGTGGATCTGCCCTTGCTCAATGGCCCGGAAGGCTCCGAGCGACGGGTTTTGGATACCTATCGCCTGCTGCAATCCCAGCTCACACCCCAGGGCATCCAGCTCGGGCAGTTGGTGGTGGATCACCGCGGTAGCTGGCGCGCCACGCTGGAGCAGGGCGTGGAATTGCGCCTTGGTCCCGGCAATCCTCAGCCGCCATTCAAGCGTTTCGTGGACAAGGTGCTGCCGCGGCTGCGTCCCGATCTGGCCTCGCTGGCCTATGTGGACCTGCGGTATCCCAATGGATTTTCGATCAAACCAAAAGTTGCGCCCTGATGCCGGGCGCGCAGAAGGATAGGTAGACATGGCCAAGCGACAGGAAAGCAATTTGATCGTCGGCCTGGACATTGGAACGTCCAAGGTGGTCTGCATCGTGGGGGAGGTAAGCCCTGGCGGACGGCTGGAAATCATCGGCCTGGGCAGTCATCCCTCGCGCGGCCTCAAGAAGGGCGTCGTGGTCAACATCGAGTCCACGGTGCAGTCCATTCGCCGCGCGGTGGATGAAGCCGAGCTGATGGCGGATTGCGAAATTCGCGCAGTATATGTGGGGATTGCCGGCAACCACATCCGTAGCCTGAATTCCCACGGCATCGTCGCCATCCGCGACCGCGAGGTGCGCCAGGAAGACGTGGACCGGGTCATCGATGCGGCGCGGGCGGTGGCGATCCCGGCCGACCAACGCATCCTGCATACCCTGCCGCAGGAATTCATCATCGACGAACAGGACGGCATCCGCGAGCCGGTGGGCATGTCCGGCGTGCGCCTGGAAGCCAAGGTCCACATCGTCACCTGCTCATCCAGCGCCGCCCAGAACATCGTCAAATGCGTGGAGCGCTGCGGCCTGCACGTGCAGGACATCATCCTGGAGCAGCTCGCGTCCAGTTATGCCGTGCTGACGCCGGACGAGAAGGACCTGGGGGTGTGTCTGGTGGACATCGGCGGCGGCACCACCGATATCGCCGTGTTTACCGAAGGGGCGATCCGCCATACCGCCGTGATTCCCATCGCCGGGGACCAGGTCACCAACGACATCGCCGTCGCCCTGCGCACGCCCACTCACCACGCCGAGGAAATCAAGCTGCGCTTCGGTTGCGCCCTGCCCCAACTGATCTCCGGCGAGGAGAGCGTGGAGGTGCCGAGTGTGGGCGACCGCCCCCCCCGCCGGCTGGCCCGTCAGGTGTTGGCAGAGGTGGTCGAGCCGCGTTTCGAGGAATTGTTCAACTTGATCCAGGCGGAGGTGCGACGCGCCGGGCTGGAGGATCTGACCGCGGCGGGCGTGGTCCTCACCGGGGGCAGTTCGCGCATGGAAGGGGTCGCCGAACTGGCGGAGGAAGTGTTTCACGCCCAGGTGCGTGTCGGCATGCCCGACCATCTGACTGGCATGGCGGATGTGGTGCGCAATCCCATGCATGCCACCGGGGTTGGCTTGCTGCTGTATGGCGCCGACAACGCAGGGCTGGGGCTGTCCCCGGCCCCCAGCGGGGGAGTACGCAGTGTATGGGATCGGATGAAATCTTGGTTCCAGAGCAACTTCTGACGGGGTTGCGGATGTTTCAACGGAGCGGAATGCGCATTACGCGCAATAAGGAGACAGATCATGTTTGAAATCGTCGATAGCGTAACGGAGAACGCGGTGATCAAGGTCATCGGTGTGGGCGGCGGCGGCGGCAATGCGGTGGCCAATATGGTGCGCGCAGGGGTTGAGGGGGTCGAATTCATCGCCGCCAACACCGATGCCCAGGTGCTGGCCAAGACCGGCGCCCGCACCCTGCTGCAACTGGGTCCCACCATCACGAAGGGCCTGGGCGCAGGCGCCAATCCCGAAGTCGGCCGCCAGGCGGCCATGGAAGACCGCGAGCGCATCCAGGAAGTGATACGCGGCGCGGACATGTTGTTCATCACCGCCGGCATGGGCGGCGGCACCGGGACCGGCGCGGCGCCGGTGGTGGCGCAGGTGGCGCGGGAACTGGGCATTCTCACCGTGGCAGTGGTCACCCGGCCCTTCTCCTTCGAGGGCGCCAAGCGCATGCAGGTGGCTCGCGACGGCATCGCCGATCTGGCCAAGCATGTGGATTCGCTGATCACAGTTCCCAACGAGCGGCTGCTGGCGGTGCTGGGGAAGAAAATCAGCCTGCTGGACGCTTTCAAGGCCGCAGATGACGTGTTGCACAATGCGGTGTCGGGTATCGCCGATCTGATCACCCGGCCGGGCCTGATCAACGTCGATTTCGCCGATGTGCGCACGGTCATGGCGGAAATGGGCGTGGCCATGATGGGATCCGGGACGGCCAGCGGCGATGATCGCGCGCGTATGGCGGCGGAAAAGGCCCTGCGCAGCCCGCTGCTGGATGATGTCGATCTGGCGGGTGCCCGCGGCATTCTGGTGAACGTGACCGGCGGCCCCAAACTGTCCATCGGCGAGTTCCAGGAAGTCGGCGAGACAGTGCGCGAATTCGCCTCCGACGAGGCCACCGTGGTGGTCGGCATGGTCATCGATCCCGAGATGGATGAAGACATCCGCGTCACGGTGGTGGCCACGGGTCTGGGACGCCCCGCTGCCCGGGTGGAAGAGCCGCCGGTGCGTCTGGTCCAGCGCAATGCCTCTGGCGAAGTCAATTATGGCGAGCTTGATCGCCCGGCAATCACGCGCAAGCGCAGCCTTCCGGAGCGTGGCGTACGGGCTGGAGAAAATGATCTGGACTACCTGGACGTGCCCGCCTTCCTCCGGCGTCAAGCCGATTGAACGGCAAATCGGCGGGCGGCAAGGTGATGGCTGTTACCAAGATCCGGTATAATCCGGCCGCCCAGCCGGTTGATTGGGGGCGATCGCCCCGGGGTCTGGATGTCGTCCCCCGCCGGCAAGATGGCGGAAAGAACAGGTGGAAGCATGCTCAAGCAGCGCACATTGAAAAATACCATCCGGGCCACCGGGGTGGGTTTGCATTCGGGCCAGAAAGTCTTCATGACCCTGCGCCCCGCGCCGGTGAACTCCGGCATTACCTTTTGCCGCGTGGATCTCCCGGGATGCCCGGCCATCCGGGCTTGCCCCGAGAGCGTCGGTGATACCCGGCTATCGACCACGCTCGCGCAGGGCGAGGTGCGTGTGGCGACCGTGGAGCATTTGCTTTCCGCGCTGGCTGGACTGGGTATCGACAACGCCTTCGTGGATCTCAGCGCCGCCGAGGTGCCGATCATGGACGGCAGCGCCGGGCCGTTTGTATTCCTCATCCAATCCGCCGGCATTGAGGAACAGAACGCCCCCAAGCGCTTCATTCGCATCAAGAAAACCGTGGTGGTCGAGGAAGGCGGCAAATGGGCGCGCTTCGACCCCTACGAAGGCTTCAAGGTGGGCTTCACCATCGAATTCAACCACCCCGTCTTCAAGCATCACACCAAGCACGCGGAGGTGGATTTTTCGACCACCTCCTTCGTGAAGGAAATCAGCCGGGCGCGCACCTTCGGCTTCATGCGCGACATCGAAATGCTGCGCCAGAACAATCTGGCCCTGGGCGGCAGCCTGGACAACGCCGTCGTGCTGGATGATTACCGTGTGCTCAACGAAGATGGCCTGCGCTACGAGAACGAGTTCGTCAAGCACAAGATTCTCGATGCCATCGGGGACCTTTATCTGCTGGGCGAAGGCTTGATCGGCGCGTTCACCGGCTATAAGTCGGGTCATGGGCTCAACAACACTCTGTTGCGCCGCCTGCTTGCCCAACCGGATGCTTGGGAGCGGGTCAGCTTTCAGCGCCCGGAAGAATCACCCCTGCGCTACGCGCCGACCTTGGCAGTGGCCTCTTAAGCCAAGGGCGGTTTGGCGCGGGAGGCCAGTCGGCGCAGCACCGCCGCCAGGCCCGCATCTTCGGTGCGCGCGGCAAAGGATTCCAGCGCCAGTGCCACTTCCGGCGAGGGCGCCGAGGTGACTTGGCGTTGTGGTCGGACTGGCGGCACGGTGGGCGGTATCACCACGACCTCGATGCGCGACACGGCAAGCCCCATGTCGACCAGACGGGGCAGCAGGCCGGGCGCCAGATAGCGCAGTCGGCTGGCCCAGCCGGCGCTGTCCGCCGCCAGGATGGCGGTTGCACCGCGGACATTGGCCAGCACGCAGTACCGGTCCAGGGGATCGGGCAGATGCAGGCGCAGGCCTGCGTTGTACATCGCCAGAGTGGCTGCTCGCGCGAGCAGGTCGGCACCCTCGCCGCTGACCTTGAAACAGCGCAGCAGCGGTTTGGGACCGGACATTGCGGAACCTCCTGTTGCAACAAGGGTCCCATGCTCGGCCATGGACACTGGTTAACGCAAGGGCCGCTGCTCCGTCCTCCTCTGGCGGGTTCTCTGCCCGTGGCCAATTGACCCGCGCCTGCCTCGCGCATAAGGTGTAGTCCCTTTGCCGATCCTGCGGAATTCGCATCGGCCAGCCCACCACCAAAGTCACCTTTAGATGATTGCAAACCCACTCAAACTGATCTTCGGCAGCAGCCACCAGCGCACCGTCAAGCGACTGTCCAAGACCGTCCAGAAAATCAATATGCTGGAAGACAGCATGGCGTCGCTGCCCGATGCCCGCCTATCGGCCAAGACCGCCGAGTTCCGTAGCCGCCTGGCCAAGGGCGAGACACTCGATGCACTATTGCCGGAAGCCTTCGCCGTGGTGCGGGAAGCGGGCAAGCGGGTCATGAACATGCGCCATTATGACGTCCAGATGATGGGCGGCATGGTGCTGCATCAGGGCAGAATCGCCGAAATGCGCACCGGCGAGGGCAAAACCCTGGTGGGCACGCTGGCGGTCTATCTCAACGCCCTGACGGCCAAGGGCGTGCATGTGGTCACGGTGAACGAATACCTCGCCAGCCGTGACGCGGCCTGGATGAAGCCCTTGTATGAGTACCTGGGCCTGACTGTCGGTGTGATCGGCTCACTCCAGAGTCCGGACGAAAAGCGCGCGGCCTATGCCGCAGACATCACCTATGGCACCAACAACGAATTCGGCTTCGACTATCTGCGCGACAACATGGCGTTCCGCCTGGAGGAGCGCGTCCAGCGCCCCCTGCACTTCGCCATCATTGACGAAGTGGATTCCATCCTGATCGACGAGGCGCGCACGCCGCTGATCATTTCGGGCGCGACTGACGATAGCACCGAGCTTTACGAACGCCTCGACAAGCTGATCCCTCGGCTGGTGCGTCAGCAAGAGGAAGATGGCCCCGGCGATTTCTCGGTGGACGAAAAAGCCCGCCAGGTCCATCTGACCGAGGAAGGTCATCAGCACGTCGAGGAAATGCTGACGGAGGCGAGTCTGCTGGAGCCGGGCGACAGCCTGTACGATGCCGCCAACATCGCCCTCATGCATCATGTGAACGCCGCCCTGCGTGCCCATCAGCTGTTCCAGCGCAACGTCCACTACATCATCCAGGGCGGCAAGATCGTCATCGTCGATGAATTCACCGGTCGCACCATGGCCGGGCGGCGTTGGTCCGATGGCCTGCACCAGGCCATCGAGGCCAAGGAAGGGGTGGATATCCAGGCCGAGAATCACACCCTGGCGTCCATAACCTTCCAGAACTACTTCCGGCTGTATGACAAGCTTGGCGGCATGACCGGCACGGCCGACACCGAGGCCTTTGAATTTCATCAGATCTACGGCCTGGAGGTGGTGGTCATCCCCACCAACCGGCCCATGGTGCGCAAGGATCTGCCCGACCAGATCTTCCTCACCCGCAAGGAAAAATACCAGGCCATCGTGGCCGACGTGAAGCAATGTCGGGAAAGGGGCCAGCCTGTGCTGGTGGGTACCGCCTCCATCGAGGCTTCCGAGGAACTCTCCGCCCTGCTGACGCGGGAGAAGATCTCCCACGAGGTGCTCAACGCCAAGCAGCATGAACGGGAAGCCGAGATCATCGCCCAGGCCGGGCGGCCGGGCGCCGTGACCATCGCCACCAACCTGGCCGGTCGCGGCACCGACATCATCTTGGGCGGCAATCCTGAATTGGCGCGCCGCCAACTTGGCGATGAAGCCACGCCGGAGCAACTGGCTGCGCTGGATGTGGCCTGGCACGAGTCCCACGACCAGGTCCTGGCCGCTGGCGGTCTGCACATCATCGGTAGCGAACGCCATGAATCGCGCCGCATCGACAACCAGTTGCGCGGCCGCGCCGGCCGCCAGGGCGACCCCGGCTCCAGCCGGTTCTACCTGTCGTTCGAGGACGACCTGCTGCGCATTTTCGGTTCCGAGCGGCTTTCCGGCCTGATGCAGCGCCTGGGGATGGAGGAAGGGGAGGCCATGGAGCATCCCTGGGTCACCCGCGCCATCGAAAACGCACAGCGCAAAGTGGAAGGCCACAACTTCGACATCCGCAAGCAATTGCTGGAATACGATGACGTCGCCAACGATCAGCGTCGCGTGATCTATCAGCAGCGCGACGAACTGTTGCGCCAGGGCGATGTCTCCGAGACCATCCTGCGCATCCGCGAGGATGTGGTCCAGCAGCTCACCTTTCGCTATCTGCCGCCGGATGCCGTCGAAGATCTGTGGGATCCCGCGGGCCTCGATGAAACCTTGAAGCGCGAACTGGGCGTTGATTTCGGTGTGGCGCGCTGGCTGGAGACCGATCGGCAACTCGATCCAGCCGCTGTGGCACAGCGCATCGAAGAACGCTTGCTGCAAGCCTATCGGGCCATGGAAAACCAAGTCGGCGCGGCGGCCATGCGCCATGTCGAGCAGTCGGTCATGCTGCGCGTGCTCGACCAACATTGGCGCGATCATCTGGCCAACATGGATTATCTGCGCCAAGGCATCCACCTGCGCGGTTACGCCCAGAAGAATCCGCGCCAGGAATACAAGCGCGAAGCCTTCGAGATGTTTTCCCAGATGCTGGAGGCGGTCAAACAGGAAACCCTGTTCACACTGCACAAACTGCAGTTCCAGCCCGGTGAAGCCCCCGTGCGTCCCGAGCCCGCCCCCTTGCGCATGCAGTTTGAGCATCCCGCCGCGGAGGAGGCAGAAGCACTCGAAGCGCCCGAAGGCGAGCATGCCGAACGGCCGCTTGAGGCGCGCGTGCCGGTGCGGGCGGACCACAAGGTGGGTCGCAACGAAGCCTGTCCCTGTGGGTCCGGCAAGAAGTTCAAGCACTGCCACGGCCGGCTGGATTGATTCATGGCCGCTGGTGAAATTCCCTGCGAGGATTTACCACCGCTGCGCGGCGTGCGGGTGGGCACGGTCATGGCCGGGATCCGCAAGGCCAACCGGCGCGATCTGGTGGTGTTCACGCTGGCCCCGGGCGCGACCACGGCGGCGGTATTCACCCGAAATGCCTTTTGTGCCGCGCCGGTCATCGTGGCGCGCGCCCATCGGGCCGTTACGGCGCCCCAGGCCTGGTTGATCAATACCGGCAACGCCAATGCCGGCGCCGGCTCGGCC
>JBAUIG010000149.1:0-2552 GCA_049682735.1 Candidatus Macondimonas sp.
GTGATCCAGCTCTACGGCGGTACGCCGGCCAATTTCCTCGACGTCGGCGGTGGCACCACGGCGGCGCGGGTGGCCGAGGCCTTCAAGTTGATCGTGGCCGATTCCAAGGTGAAGGCCATCCTGGTCAACATCTTCGTCGGCATCGTGCGCTGCGACCTGATTGCCGAGGGCATCATCGCCGCGGTCAAGGAAGTGGGTGTCACCATGCCGGTGGTGGTGCGGCTGGAAGGCACCAATGTCGACCAGGGCAGGGCGCTGCTCGCACAAAGCGGGCTGGCGATCATCACGGGCGAGGATCTGGACGACGCGGCGCGCAAGGCCGTGGCAGCGGCGAAGGGCTGAAGGGAGCATTCATGAGCATTCTGGTCGACAAGAACACACGGGTCATTTGCCAGGGCTTTACCGGCAAACAGGGCACCTTCCATTCCGAACAGGCGCTGGCCTATGGCACCCAACTGGTGGGCGGCGTGACGCCGGGACGCGGCGGGCAAACCCATCTGGACCTGCCGGTCTTCGATACGGTGCATGAGGCTGTCACCGCCACCGGCGCCAGCGCCACCATGATCTATGTGCCCGCGCCCTATGCCGCCGATGCCATTCTGGAGGCGCTGGACGCAGGGATTGCGATCATCGTCTGCATCACCGAGCACATTCCGGTGCAGGACATGATCAAGGTCAAGGCCGCCATGCGCGGCAGCAGCGCGCGGCTGATCGGTCCCAACTGCCCCGGCATCATCACCCCCGGCGCCTGCAAGATCGGCATCATGCCGGCGATGATCCATTCTCCCGGCAAGGTCGGCATCGTATCGCGTTCCGGCACCCTTACTTATGAAGCCGTGTTCCAGACCACGCGCCGCGGCCTGGGCCAGTCCACCTGCGTGGGCATCGGTGGCGACCCGGTGCATGGCATGAATTTCGTCGACTGCCTGCAGCTGTTCCAGGACGATCCCCAGACCGAGGGCATCATCATGGTGGGCGAGATCGGCGGCGGCGAGGAAGAGGACGCAGCGATCTTCATCAAGGATCACGTCACCAAACCGGTGGTGGGTTACATCGCCGGCGTCACGGCCCCGGCCGGCAAGCGCATGGGCCATGCCGGCGCCATCATCACCGGCGGCAAGGGCACGGCGGAAGGCAAGTACAGCGCGCTGGAAGCCGCTGGCGTGGCCACGGTGCGTTCGCCGGCGCAGCTCGGGGAACGCATGGCACAACTCCTGGGCACTCCCTGAAACCTGCAAAGGCGCGCAATGATGGTACGCATCGTCATGGCCCAATTGAATCTGTGGGTGGGCGATGTGGCGGGGAATACCACCCGCCTCATCGACGCCACCCGCGACGCCCACACACGCTTTGCGCCGGATCTGGTGGTCTTTCCGGAATTGGCCCTGACCGGCTATCCGCCCGAGGACCTGCTCTGGCGGCCGGGCTTGCGCATGCGGGTCGAGGAAGCCTTCGAGCGACTGGCCCATGAGGTTCTGCCGGTGCCGGTGCTGTTTGGGTACCCCGAATATGTCGGCAAGGATATCTACAATGCCGCCTGCGTGATCGAAGGCGGGCGCATCGCGGCGAATTACCGCAAGCACCGGCTTCCCAACTACAGCGTGTTTGATGAAAAGCGTTATTTCCAGACAGGCAATGCGCCCTGCGTGTATACCTGTGCCGGCCTGCCCATGGGCATCACCATCTGTGAAGACATCTGGGGGCCGGAGCCCGCCGCCCTGGCTGCCCAGGCCGGCGCCAAGCTCCTGCTCAACATCAACGCCTCGCCGTTTCATCTGGACAAGGGCGTTGAGCGCAGCCAGGAGTTGGCGCGTCGGTCCAACGAAACCGGTTTGCCGATCCTGTATGTGAACCTCATGGGCGGGCAGGATGAGCTGGTGTTTGACGGCGAATCCCTGGTCTGTGACGCCAGCGGCAGGATCGTCTACCGCGCGCCGGCCTTTACTGAAGGCTTGTATGCGGTGGATTTTTCTGTCGATGGTCAGCCCCAGGGATCCGGCGAGGTGGCCGAACCGCTGGGCCTGGAAGCCTCCGTCTACAAGGCGCTGGTGCAGGGCGTGCGGGATTATGTGGACCGGCAGCGCTTTCGTGGTGTGGTACTGGGATTGTCCGGGGGTATCGATTCGGCCCTGACGCTGGCCATTGCCGTCGATGCCCTGGGGGCGGCGCGGGTCATGGCCGTGCTGATGCCCTCGCGCTATACCGCCGACATGAGCGTGGACGATGCCATGGCCCAGGCGCGCACCATGGGTGTGGAAGCGGTGGTGCTGCCGATCGAGCGGCCCCAGGCGGTGTTCAAGGAGACCCTGGCGCCGATCTTCCAGGGGTTGCCCGAGGACGTTACGGAGGAAAATCTCCAGGCGCGGATCCGCGGCGTACTGCTCATGGCGATCTCCAACAAGACTGGACGCATGGTGCTCACCACCGGCAACAAGAGCGAGATGGCGGTGGGCTATTCGACGCTCTATGGCGACATGGTAGGCGGCTTCGCGCCGCTGAAGGACGTGAGCAAGATGCTGGTCTATCGCCTCTCCCACTATCGCAATCTGCTC
>JBAUIG010000150.1:0-6520 GCA_049682735.1 Candidatus Macondimonas sp.
GCCGATCTGGCCAGTGGCCAGCCGCTGGGAGCGGGCGGGGTGTATTGCCCAGGGTACGTGAAGCTGCCCAATATCGAGCGCCGCTACCGGGACTGGAAACGCAGTGGCCATGGCCAGACCAATCTGCGTCGCGCCATTGCGGAATCCTGCGATGTGTATTTTTATCAGCTCGGCCTGGAGCTGGGGATCGATCGGCTCCACGATGCCCTGACGGCTTTTGGATTCGGCCGCACGACGGGTGTGGATCTGCCTGGCGAGCGCGCTGGCCTGGTGCCATCCAAGGCCTGGAAGCAGCGGGTGCGCAAGCAATCCTGGTATATCGGTGAGACCCTGGTCAATGCCATTGGCCAGGGCTATAACCTCGCCACGCCGCTGCAACTGGCCCAGGCCGCCGCGACCCTGGCCCGGCGCGGTCAGGTGCTGCAGCCGCGCATGGTGCGGGCGCGCGAAGATACCGTTAGCGGGCAGTATTTTCCCCTTGCACCCACGCCGGGAACACCGGTGCCCTTCGGCACGCCTGCCCAGTGGGAAACGGTGATCGATGCCATGCATGATGTTGTCCAGACGCCGGGAGGCACTGCCTATGGCAGCGGGCGCAGTGCACCCTATGCCTATGCCGGCAAGACCGGCACCGCCCAGGTCTATGGCCTCGGCAGTGAGGAGGAATACGTGGAAGAGAACGTTGCGCTGCATTTGCGTGACCACGCCCTGTTCCTTGGATTTGCGCCACAACATGATCCGGCGATTGCCGTGGGCGTGGTGGTGGAGCACGGGGGTAGCGGCGGTCATACGGCCGCGCCGATCGCCCGTCAGGTGCTGGACGCCTATCTGCTGCAGGAGGCGGAGCCATGAATCGCTCGGTTTATGAACTTGGGGTCGGGATGCGCGCGCCCTTGCGGGACTGGCCCACCCGACTGCATGTGGATTTGCCCCTGCTTGTCCTCCTCGGACTATTGTCCGCAGTCGGCCTGATGATCCTCTACAGCGCGGGCAGCGAGGAGATGGATCTGCTGGTGCGCCAATGTCTGCGATTGGGATTGGCTTTCCTGGTGATGCTGACGGTCGCGCAGATCCCCAGTGAATGGCTGCATCGCATCGCGCCCCTGCTCTACGGCGTGGGCTTGATTCTGCTGGCGCTGGTGATGGGGCTGGGTGACATCGGCAAGGGCGCCCAGCGCTGGCTCGACCTGGGGGTGGTGCGGTTCCAGCCCTCGGAGATCATGAAACTCGCCATGCCCTTGATGACGGCCCGCTATCTGCATGATCGGGGCTTGCCGCCGCAGCGCTGGGATATCCCGCTCATCCTGCTGCTGATTGGCGGGCCGGTTCTGCTCATTGCCGAGCAGCCCGACCTCGGGACCGCCGTGCTGGTCGCGGTTGGGGGCCTTGCAGTGCTGTTCCTTGGCGGCCTTTCCTGGCGCTGGATCGGACTGTTCCTGGGCGGCCTGGGAGCTGCTTTGCCGCTCCTGTGGGGGTTGATGCACGACTACCAGCGCCAGCGTGTCTTGACCCTGCTCAACCCCGAAGCCGACCCCCTGGGCTCGGGTTACCACATCATCCAGTCCAAGATCGCCCTCGGCTCAGGCGGCCTGTTCGGTAAGGGCTGGCTCAACGGCAGCCAGGCTCACCTGCAGTTCCTACCCGAGCGCACCACCGATTTCATCTTCGCGGTGTATGGCGAGGAATTCGGTCTCATCGGCCTGGTGCTGCTGCTGGTGCTCTATTTCGCGGTGACGGTACGCGGCCTGCAGATCGCGGTGCAGGGACAAAACAGCTTCGAGCGCCTGCTCGCCGCCAGCCTGAGTTTCACCTTCCTGTTTTATGTGCTGGTGAACACAGGCATGGTGAGCGGCTTGCTGCCGGTGGTGGGCGTACCCCTTCCGCTGGTCAGTTTTGGCGGTACCTCCATGGTGACCCTGCTGGCGGGCTTCGGTATGCTGATGTCGATCCAGACCCACAAGAAGATGCTTGCCCCATGAGAATACGGTTCCGTCTGTGCCTTGCCGGCTTGATCGGCGCACTTTCCTTGTTGCCGGCTATGGCAGCGGATGGCCCGCCCGCCACCTCGGGTGCGCCTGCCGCCTGGAGCGATGCCGCCCAGCGCGAAGCCCTGGTGCGCCGTCTGGTGGACCAGCACGGCCTGTCCGAGCCGGCTGTGCGCACCTTGCTGGGCGAAGCGACGTTCCGTCAGGACATCATCGACGCCATGACCCGTCCCTACGAGGCCAAGCCCTGGCACCAGTATCGCGGCTTGTTCCTCACTGCCACCCGCATTACCGGCGGGGTCGCGTTCTGGCAGACCCATCGCGCGCTCCTGGAACAGGCCCAGGCCCGCTATGGTGTACCGCCGGAAATCGTGGTGGCCATCATCGGCGTGGAAACCCAGTACGGTCGCAATCTGGGACGTTACCGCGTGCTGGATGCTCTGGCGACCCTGGGCTTTGCCTATCCGCCGCGCAGTGCCTTTTTCCTGGGCGAGCTGGAGCATTTTCTGGCCCTGACCCAGGAAGAACATCTGGATCCGCGCCAGACCCTGGGGTCCTATGCCGGCGCCATGGGCATGGGGCAGTTCATCCCCAGCAGCTATCGCAGCTATGCGGTCGATTTTGATGGTGATGGCCAGCGCAACCTGTGGCAGCCGGCCGATGCCATCGGCAGCGTGGCCAACTACTTCGCCCGTCACGGCTGGCAAAAAGATGGCTTGGTTGCCTTTCCCGCTCAAGCCACGACGCCCGCGGCACAGGCGCTGGGCAGCCAGAAACGGGAGACACCCCATACGGTGGCATCCCTGAAGCAAGCGGGGGTGCGCAGCGAGGCAAACTTGCCGGCCAATTCCCCAGCCAACCTGTTGATGCTGGCTCAGGTCGATGGACCGGAATACTGGGTCAGCCTGCCCAATTTCTATGTCATCACCCGCTACAATCACAGCGTGCTCTACGCCATGGCCGTGTTCCAGCTCAGCCAGGAAATCCGTCGTGCCTACCAGGAACAGATTTGAGTCCACCCCTTCCAGGACAAGCCCGGGAAGGGGCCGGTACGGCCTCCCTATGGCCGGGTCGGCGCTGCTCAGCCTGTTGCTGGCCGCCTGCGGCACGCTTCCCCAACCGCCATCAACCTCCGCTCCACGGCACGCGTTACCCACGCCAGCACCCGTCGGCAATTATCGCGATGCCGAGCCGCGCTTTGAACCCCGCAGCCGGCTGGGCAATCCACCCTTCTATGTGGTGAACGGTCGGCGCTATGTGGTTCTGGATACCGCCCACGGCTTCCGGGAACGCGGAATTGCCTCGTGGTATGGGCCCGATTTTCACGGCAAGAAGGCTTCCAACGGCGAGGACTACGACATGCACAGCATGACGGCGGCCCACAAGACCTTGCCTTTGCCGTCTTATGTAAAGGTCACCAACCTCGAGAATGGTCGCAGCGCGATCGTGCGCGTCAACGATCGGGGTCCTTTCGTGGATGATCGTGTCATCGATCTCTCCTTTGCCGCAGCCACCCGCCTGGGTGTGGTCCAGAAGGGCACTGCGCCGGTAGAGATTGCAGTGGTCGAACCCGGCGACGCCGGCGTGCAGGTCGCCGATCCGGGTCCCCGACCGGTCATGGGCAAGCCGCGGCTGTATCTCCAGACGGGCGCTTTTGCCCAACGCGAGAACGCCGAACGCATGCGTCAGCGCCTGTTGCTGGCCCAGATGGGGCCGGTGGATATCCGCACTGAATCGGCCGGAGACCGTCCGGTACACAAGGTGTGGGTGGGTCCGTTTGCCGACGTGACGGATCTGGATATGGTCAGCGCCCGCCTGCACGGTATTGGTATCAACGATCCGCGCCCCACAATCGACTGAGAGAGACGGTTCAGAATACGGTTCAGAATAAAGCGATGTTTGTTTTCAGATGCGCTGCAAGATAAAGAGCCATGTCCGAATTTAGCTATGATAAACGCACGGCCCTGATCGTGATCGATGTGCAAAACGATTTCGCCGATCCCAAGGGGAGCCGATATGTGCCGGGAGGCGAGGAGGTGGTGCCGGTCCTCAACGCCGAGATTGAGCTGGCGCTCGCCGCTGGCGCCCGCATCATCTACAGCCGCGACTGGCATCCACCAACGAAACCCCGCTTACACAAGCAGAGTACCAACCGG
This sequence comes from Candidatus Macondimonas sp., assembly GCA_049682735.1. GTDB lineage: Bacteria > Pseudomonadota > Gammaproteobacteria > UBA5335 > UBA5335 > Macondimonas. Next base: position 4,142 of record JBAUIG010000150.1, read on the forward strand.
CCGGCGCATTGGGGCCCCGACAATTGGGGGTCTCTCCTGCATCCATCCTTGCGCGTTGAAGGGCCAGTTATTTCCAAGGGGGATGCTGGAGAGGAAGGATACTCCGCATTTTGCGCACGTGATCCACGCTCCGGGGTGATTCGACCTTCTGATTTGGGGGGGCTGCTTGCTGGCGATGGCATCAGCCAGCTCGTGGTCGGTGGCCTGTCCACTGAGCATTGTGTGCGAGCGACGGTGCTTGATGCCCTGAATCGACACTATCCAGTGCGGGTCTTGCGAGCCGCCGTGCGTGCACTCGACCAGCAACCTGGGGATGGTGTGCGCGCTTTGGAGGAAATGGCGCAGGCGGGTGCCGTTTTGGTGTGAGTGAGATCCTTGCCAGGCCGGTTTCTCACGATGGCCGGCAGAGTGTCGATTTTCGATACTGGCCTATCAGGCTTAGACCAGCTCTTTTGATGGATTGGCAATCCGTGCATCGTCCAGCACAATCAGGCCCATGCGCATCGCCACCTGGAACGTCAATTCACTCAACGTGCGGCTCCCTCATGTGCTGGACTGGCTGCGGGAGAACCCCGTGGAGGTGCTGGCCCTGCAGGAAACCAAGCTGGTCGACGCCAAGTTTCCGGTCGAGGCGCTGCGCGCGGCCGGCTATGAGGCGATTTACGTCGGCCAGTCAGCCTATAACGGCGTTGCGGTGCTCAGCCGCCTGCCGATCAGCGCGGTACGCACCGGCCTGCCGGGCTTCGAGGATCCGCAGCAGCGCGTGCTGGCCTGCACCATCGGCCCGCTGCGGCTGGTGAACCTGTATGTGCCCAATGGCCAGGTCGTGGGCAGCGCCAAATATGCCTACAAGCTCGCCTGGCTGGCGCAGTTGCGGGATTACCTGCAAATGGAACTGGCCGATCATCCCTATCTGGCGGTGGTCGGGGATTTCAACATCGCCCCGGAAGACCGCGACGTGTACGATCCGGCCGCCTGGGCCGGGCAGGTGCTGTGCAGCGAGCCGGAGCGAGCGGCGCTGGGCGCTTTGTTGGATCTGGGGCTGAGAGACAGCCTGCGCCTGCATGAGGCTGCCGGCGGTATCTATAGTTGGTGGGATTACCGCATGCAGGCTTTTCGCCGCAAGCGCGGCCTGCGAATTGACCTGATTCTGGTCAGTCCCGCGCTGGCGGAATGTTGCGTGGAAAGCCGCGTGGACCCCGCCCCGCGAGGCTGGGAACGTCCCTCGGATCATGCTCCGGTAATTGCCGGGTTTGCGCCGATAGACGGGGCTTGAGGCCGGCCTCAACAGCCATTCACTTTGTGTTCCAGGCAATGGGGCATAGGATGAAGCGGCGCTTTCGCCTTTGGCACGTCATGACCCAAGGATTCGGTTCGAGCAATCCGCACGGCTCGGCAGTTCAAATTCTGATGCGATGATTCGCAATCATTTCTCACCCCGGAGTCCCCATGCCAAATTTAGTAATGCATCAGGTCAATGTGCTGGGTTCAGTGTTGTCGTCCACGCTCGGCCTGTGGCGGGGTACCAGCGTGATTGCGTCGTCTGTCCGGGCGCCGGCCCCGGAACAATTGCTCAAACTCTACGATATGGAGGGTAGTCCGTATTGCCGCGCTGTGCGCGAGGCGCTGACAGCGCTCCATCTGGACGCGGAAATCTATCCCTGTCCCAAGGGTGGAACGCGGTTTCGTCCCGAGGTGATTGCGTTGGGCGGCAAGGCGCAGTTTCCCTACCTGGTCGATCCCAATACGGACACCCGGATGTATGAATCCGAGGCAATCGTCGCCTATCTCTTTCGCACTTATGGCGGGCGCGAGGTACCGGCCTATTACCGGGGCGCCCTCCTCAAGCAAATCGGCAACAGCCTGGGAACCGTCGTACGCGGCCTGCATGGGATTCAGGGGCGGCCAGCACGGAGGCCGGAGCAATTGCTGCACTTGTGGAGTTTCGAATCCAGTCCTTATTCGCGGTTGGTGCGCGAGCGCCTGACGGAGCTGGAACTGCCCTATGTCCTGCACAATGTCGGCAAGGAACGCTGGCAGGAAATGGGGCCGGCGGCACGGCGCATCCAGGGCGGGCCATTCGAGCCAGTGCCCGGCGGCAAGCGTGAGGCGCATTTCCGCCGCACCGGCCACATGCAGGTTCCCTATCTCGAAGACCCCAATACCGGCACGCAACTCTTGGAGTCGACCCGCATTCTGGATTATCTGGATAATACCTACGCCGCTTGAAGCGGCGGGTTTATCCTGTCCGGCACGGCTTGATCCGCGGATGATATGGACAGTGGGATGACCGCTGGGAGCGCCTTGCCCGACCCTCAAGCCCATTGACCAGGCGTGAAAAGAAACTATGGTGAAAGAGCCGGCATACGATGAAGTGAC
>JBAUIG010000151.1:0-6720 GCA_049682735.1 Candidatus Macondimonas sp.
TATCAGGCGCCAGACCGCGTCGGGGACGAGGTAGCGCACGCTGTGGCCTTGGGCGATGAGTTGTCTGAGCCGGGTGGAGGCAATTTCCAGTGCCGTGACACGGTGGAAATACACGCCACCGGCCGGAGATGTGGCCAGTTGCTCGGGATTGTTGAAAACGCCGCCCCGCCACCAGGCTGCCTCGGCGCGCTGGGAGCCCCCCGGTCGGCTTGCCACCACCACATGGGTCAGCGCCGCGATCTCTTCCCAGCGGTTCCAGGAGGGCAGTAAGGCAAATGCATCCACCCCAAGGATCAGACACAAGGACTGTTCCGGCCCGACTTCCCGGCGCAACTCCTTCAGCGTGTCGACCATGTAGGACGGGCCCGGCCGATTCAGCTCCCGGGTGTCGAGCACGAAGCCGGGCTGGTCGGCCAGGGCAGCCTTGAGCAGGCGCAAGCGATCGGTGGTGCAAAGCGCTGGCTCTGGCCGGTGCGGGGGTTGGGCAGCCGGAATGAAGCGCACCTCACAGAAAGACAGCGCCTCCAGGACCTCCAGCGCAATGCGCAGATGCCCGAGATGAACCGGGTCGAAGGTTCCTCCCAGCAGGCCGATAGGCGCCGTCATGTCCGTTCAGTTCCGAATGTGGCCATCGCCCAGCACCACCCATTTCAGGGACGTCAGTCCTTCCAGGCCGACCGGGCCGCGCGCGTGAAACTTGTCGGTGCTGATGCCGATCTCCGCACCCAGCCCGTATTCGTAGCCATCGGCAAAGCGCGTGGAGGCGTTCACCATCACCGAACTGGCATCCACCTCGCGCAGGAAGCGCTGAGCCCGGCTGTAATCCTGGGTCACGATGGCGTCGGTATGGCCGGAGCCATGGGTATTGATGTGGTCGATGGCCGCGTCCAATCCATCGACCACCCGGATCGCAAGAATGGGGGCCAGGTATTCGGTGCACCAATCCGCCTCGGTTGCGGGCTGGGCGCCGGGCAACAGGGCGCAGGTTTGGGAACAGCCGCGCAGGCTCACGCCCGCTTCGGCAAAACGCATGCCCAGTTCGGGCAACAGATCAGTCGCCACAGCGGCATCGATCAGCAGGGTTTCCATGGTATTGCAGGTCCCATAGCGCTGGGTCTTGGCATTGAGGGCGATGCAGATCGCCTTGTCTCTGTCCGCCGCCGCATCGATGTAGACGTGGCAGACCCCATCCAGATGCTTGATCACGGGTACCCGGGCTTCGCGCGCCACCCGCTCGATCAATCCCCGTCCGCCGCGCGGTACGATCACATCCACCCACTCGGGCATGGCCACCAGATGGCCCACGGCTTCCCGGTCCGTGGTGTCCAGGACCTGCGCCGCCGTCTCCGGCAGGCCAGCCTCGGCCAACGCCGCGCGCAGACAGACGGCAATCGCCTGGTTGGAACGCCAGGCCTCGGAGCCACCCCGCAAAATGACGGCGTTGCCTGACTTCAAGCACAGCGCCGCGGCATCGGCCGTCACGTTGGGCCGGGACTCGTAAATGATGCCGACCACCCCCAGCGGCACCCGCATGCGACCCACCTGAATGCCGGAGGGACGCATCTTGAGATCCGTGATTTCGCCGACGGGGTCGGGCAAGGCAGCCACCTGCCGCACCCCATCCGCCATGGCGGCAACGCCCTTTTCGGTCAGAGTCAAGCGATCCAGCAGGGCATCATCCAACCCCGATGCCCGCGCCTGCTCCAGATCCTGCCGGTTGGCGATCATGAGACGCTCGCCGTCCTGTTCGATCCGATTCGCCAGAGCATGCAGGGCAGCGTTCTTGACGGCCGTGGCGGCGCGGGCAACTTCCCGCCCCGCCAGACGCGCATTGCGACCCACCTCTTGCATGTAGGCAGCCAGATCGATGGGCTTCGGAGAGGCGCTCATGACATTTTTCCCGCTGACAATGGATCCCCGCTGGCCCGATAGGGCCTGGCGATGGCATGGGTCCAGTCTACCAATTCCGTCCACAATGCGCCGGGCAGCATCCCCTTGGCCAACGCATCCAGCCGCACACCGCGCATCAGCAGACCGCGCCAGTGCTCCGGCGGCGCGCGGCGCAGACCCCGTTCCAGCGCCTTGCGGCGGCGCGGCGGCAAGCCGCCAGGCAGGACGCCGCCAGGCCGATGGCTGGCCAACAGGCGCAATTCTCGCGCCATGGCCCACAGGATCAAAGGCGTTTCCAGCCCCTCCTCACGCAGACCGAACAGCACCCGCCGGGTGCGTGGTGCATCCCCCGCGATCGCCGCCTCGGCCAGGGCCTGCACATCGAAACGCGCCTGTTGTCCCACGGTCGCCAGCACCAGGGCCTCATCCACCGTCTCGCCGCTGGCCAGCAAGGCCAACTGAGCCAGCGCCTGATGAGCGGCCAGCAGGTGCCCCTCGGTGCGTTCCACCAGCAGGCTCAAAGCGTCCTCGTCAATCCGCAGTCGCGCGCGCGCCAAACGGCCACGGATCCATGCCGGCAATTCCGCCGCGCCCACGGGCCACACCTGCACTGCCACGCCGACTTTTTCCAAGGCCTGATACCACTTGCTGTTGCGCGCGGCGCCATCGAGCGCGCCGCACAGCACCAGCAGCAAGACATCGGGCGCCGGCGCGGCCGCATAAGCTTGCAGCGCACGCGCACCGGGCTCTCCGGGCTTGCCGCCGGGGATGCGCAACTCCACCAGGCGACGCTCCCCGAACAGGGAGCGGGAGGCCAGTTCACCGGCAAACGCCGACCAGTCGAAGCCCGGCTCGACAAACATCACCTGTCGCTCGGTGAAGCCGGCCTGCCGCGCCCTTGCACGCACCGCATCCGCTGCCTCCTCCGCCAATAACGGCTCATCCCCCCCGATCACATAAATCGGGTCTAGGCCGCGTTGCAAGGTGGCGTCCAGCTGCTCAGGGCCTGATTTCACGGCTTCGCTTCGGCCTGGATGGTGAGTTGCCGCAGAATCTCACGCGCCACCTCGCGCCGCAGGGCGTCGGTAATTTCGAGCGCGCGCAGTTCATCGGTCAGGGGATCGCCTTCGGCCTCGCTCACCAGATAATCACGGCGCCGCTGCACGCTGCGCCGGGGCTGCAAGGACTTGCCTGCCCGCAATACCTCGTAATCGGCTCGCATGATCACGGCGTAGTCGCGCCCCTTGCCGGCGCTGTCGACAGCCAGTAGTTGCCGCTGGATCCGATCCCCGCTGATCACGATCACCGCCTGGGCCTGCTTCGGGGAGTCGGTCTGCGCCACGCCGGCAAGGCGCAACTGGTCACGCAGTTCGTATCCCAGTCGCGAGCCACTGCCGCTGTCCTGCACATAGACCGGACTGAACTCAGGCGGCAGATGAAACGCCCCCTGCAGACGCCAACCGCAGGCTGTCAGCGCCAGGACCGCTGTCAGAATCACCGGCAGCCGGAGCGCCATCCCCTGGACGCGCACCGGTTCCACACGGCGCCTAAACCACCACATTGACCAGCTTCCCCGGCACCACGATGAGCTTGCGCACCGTTGCCCCTTCCAGAAAACGTTGCACATTCGGCTCCGCCAGCGCCGCCCGGCCGACGGCTTCACGATCCGCATCAACGGGCACCCGGATCTGACCACGCAGCTTGCCATTGACCTGAACCACCAGCTCCAGCTCATCCTGCTGCAAGGCGCTCTCATCTGCCACGGGCCAAGGCGCGTCCATCACCAAGCCGTCATGGCCCAGTGCCTCCCACAGGGCCTGGCTGATATGGGGCACGATGGGGGCAAGCAGACCAACCGCCAAGCTCACCGCCTCGCGCAACACCGCCCGCCCCGCCGGACTGTCATCCTCCCACCGGCTCAGGGTATTAGTCAGCTCCATCACAGCCGCGATGGCGGTATTGAAGGTCTGGCGGCGGCCGATGTCATCACCCACCTTGGCCACAGTCTGGTGAACCTGACGCCGCAATGCCCGCTGAGGCTCGGTCAGCAGGGTGGGATCGACGGCGGGCGGGACGGGCCGCTCGGCTTCCGCCATCGCCAGCCGCCAGAAGCGCTTGAGGAAGCGCGAGGCCCCCTCCACCCCCGCATCGGACCACTCCAGACTCTGATCCGGGGGCGCTGCGAACAGGATGAACAGGCGCACTGTGTCGGCCCCATAGCGGTCGATCAGGACCTGCGGGTCCACACCGTTGTTCTTGGACTTGGACATCTTCTCCAAGCCGCCGATCTCGACCGGCTGGCCGTCGGCCTTGAGCGTCGCGGCGATCATGCGGCCTTTCTCGTCACGCTGGACCGCCACATCGGCGGGATTGATCCAGTCCTTGCCGCCACTGTCCTGTTGCCGATAGAAGGTATCCGCCACCACCATGCCCTGCGTCAGCAGCCGGGCAAACGGCTCGTCCCCTGCCACCAGCCCCTCATCGCGCATCAGCTTGTGGAAGAAGCGCGCATAGAGCAGGTGCAGAATTGCGTGTTCGATACCCCCCACATACTGATCCACCGGCAGCCAGTAGCGCGCCGCCGCCGGATCCACCATGGCGCTGTCGCAGCGCGGTGAAGCATAGCGGGCGGCGTACCAGGACGATTCGACGAAGGTATCCAAGGTATCGGTTTCGCGCCGTGCCGGCCCGCCGCAGCGCGGACAGGCGGTTTCATAGAACGCCGGCATGCGGGCCAGTGGCGAGCCAGCGCCATCCGGTACCACATCCTCGGGCAGCAGCACGGGCAGATCTTGCGCCGGCACCGGCACATCGCCACACGCCACGCAGTGAATGATGGGAATGGGGCAGCCCCAATAGCGCTGGCGTGAAATCCCCCAGTCACGCAGGCGATACTGCACCCGCGACTGCCCCAGCTTCGCCGCTTTCAAGGCGGTTTCCATGCGCTCGAAGGCCTGATCGAAGTCGAGACCAGAGAACACACCCGAATCGAACAGGATGCCGGGGTCGGTGAAGGCAGCGGCGAGCGGCAGTGTCAATTCACCATCCGCAGGTCGGATCACCGGCTTGATCGGCAGATCATATTTTTGGGCAAACGCAAAATCGCGCTCGTCATGGGCCGGTACCGCCATAACGGCCCCTTCGCCATACCCCATCAACACGTAGTTGGCGATCCAGACCGGCACCGTATCCTGAGTGAAGGGATGCTGCACAAACAGCCCGGTGGGCATGCCCTGCTTTTCCTGGATGGCCACATCGGCCTCGGCGACCGAACCACGACGACAGGTATCGACGAAGTCCTGCAAGGCGGCATTGTCCGCGGCTGCCAGGGTCGCGAGGGGGTGCTCGGCGGCGACGGCCACATAGGTGACGCCCATCAGCGTGTCGGGTCGCGTGGTGAAGACCTTGAGCCCCGGCGCACCCAGGTGGCCAGCGAGTTCATCGGCATAAGGAAACACAACCTCCATGCCGCGACTCTTGCCGATCCAGTTGCGCTGCATGGTGCGCACCTGCTCCGGCCATGCTTCGAGCTGATCCAGATCGTTCAGCAATTCCTCGGCATAGCGGGTGATCGCGAAGTAATACATCGGGATCTCGCGCTTCTCGACCAGTGCACCGGAACGCCAGCCGCGCCCGTCGATGACCTGCTCATTGGCGAGCACGGTCTGATCGACCGGGTCCCAGTTCACCACGCCGGCTTTCCTGTAGATCACCCCTTTCTCGAACAAGCGCGTAAACAGCCACTGTTCCCAGCGGTAATAGGTCGGATCGCAGGTGGCGATCTCCCGTTCCCAATCATAGGCCAGCCCCAGGCGCTGGAGTTGGCGCTTCATCTGGGCGATGTTTTCCCGCGTCCAGCGCGCGGGCGGCTGGCCGTTTTTCAGCGCCGCATTCTCGGCGGGCAGGCCAAACGCATCCCAACCCATCGGCTGCAGCACGTTCTTGCCGCACATGCGCTGGTAGCGCGCGATCACATCCCCCAGGGTGTAATTGCGCACATGCCCCATGTGCAGGCGGCCGGAGGGATAGGGAAACATCGACAGGCAGTAGAATTTCTCCCGGCCTGGCGCCTCGCTCACCCGAAACGCCGCGCCGGCTTCCCATGCGCTCTGCACGCGTGCTTCCAATTCCTGCGGCTGATATTCCCGCATTGCTGCCCCAATGAGTCGTGATCCACTGAACGGTCCAGCATAGCCCAAGGGCGCAAACCGCCTCAACCAAGCCACGCCCACGCCTGGGGTATAATCCGATGTTTACTCCGCGCGGCGCATACCATGGATCTCTCTGACATCTGGCTCAATCGGGATGCGGATCGACGCATTCGTGCCGGCCATCCTTGGGTCTATAGCAACGAAATCGACACCCAGCGGGTGGCGTTGACGTCTCTGACGCCGGGCCAGGGGGTGCGGGTCCATACCCATAATGGGCAATACCTCGGCAGCGGCTATATCAATCCCCACAACCTGATCTGCATCCGGCTGCTGAGCCGCGATGCCGAACACCCACCCGGCAAGTCCCTGTTCATCCATCGCCTCAATCAGGCGCTCTCCCTGCGCGAACGGTTTTTTCCTACACCTCACTATCGGCTGGTCTACGGCGACTCCGACGGCCTGCCAGGTCTGGTGGTGGACCGCTTTGGCGAGGTCCTGTCGGTCCAGATGAATACCGCCGGCATGGACGCCTACCGCGCGGAAATCATCGAGGCCCTGGACAAGGTAATACGCCCTCAAGCGATTGTGCTGCGCAATGACAGCGCCGCGCGTGGCGCTGAAGGACTGCCGGAGGCGGTCGAGGTCCTGGGTAGCCTGCCATCCGTGGTGAGTGTGTGTG
>JBAUIG010000152.1:0-11142 GCA_049682735.1 Candidatus Macondimonas sp.
GTCCGGAACGCTCCAGTTGCGCCAGCTCCTGATCGAGCCGGTCCAGCCCCATGCGTGCCATGAGCCGCTGCATCACGATGCCGCGCTGGGTGAACAAGGTCATCTCGCTCACGCCGACCTCGCGCACTGCCTCGCGCAGCGCCGACATGAGCCCGGCCCGATCACCGGCCAGCAGCCGCTCGACCAGCGTGGCATCCTCGCCAGGCGCATCCCCCCCTGGGGCTTCCTCGGCGCCGGGCAAAAACTCCTGATGGGCCGCATCGGCAAAGATTTCGGCCGTGAAGTAGCGGTCGAAGGTATCGAAGAAACGACTTTTCTCGTCCACTGTCTTGGCCAGGGTTACCCCCAGCCCTTCACGCAGCGCGTCGCGGTCGCCATAGCCGAGAAGACGCACCACCTCATGGGCCTCCAGTGCCTCGGCCACTGACACCCGCACCTCGGCCCCGCGCACCGCCTGGATGAAATCGGCCAATACCCGGTCCATCGGCTCAGCCCATCATTTCGGCGCGCGCATCATGCAGCAGGGTGGTCACTTCCTGCTCCACCCGGCGGATGTCCTCCTCGAACTTGAGGAACACGCTCAGCGTCTCGCGCACCATGCTTTCCTCCAAGGCGTTGGCATGCAGCAGGACCAGCACTTTTGCCCAATCCACCGTTTCGCTGACCGACGGATGCTTCTTGAGGTCGACGCGACGGATCCGCTGGATGAAGGCCACCAGTTGGTCGCGCAGCGCGATCTCGATGCCCGGCACGCGCACCGCCACGATGCGCCGTTCCAAATCGGCGTCGGGGTAGGGAATGTACAGGTGCAGGCAGCGCCGCTTGAGGGCGTCGCTCATCTCGCGGGTATTGTTGCTGGTGAGCAGCACGAACGGCCGGCGCATGGCCACAATGGTGCCGATCTCCGGTACCGTCACCTGGAAATCGGACAGGATTTCCAGCAGCAGCGCCTCGAATTCCTGGTCGGACTTGTCGACCTCGTCCACCAGCAGCACGCAGCCTTCGGGCTCCTGCAGCGCCTTGAGCAGGGGGCGGGGCTCCAGGAAGTGCTCGGAGAAAAACACGTCCTCATGGGCATGCAGGCGGGCGGTCGCCGCTTCCAGCGTCTGCGCGTCCCCCATCACCTCATGCAGCTTTTCCTTGAGCAACTGGATGTAGAGCAGTTGCTTGCCGTATTTCCATTCATAGATGGCCTTGGATTCATCCAGCCCCTCATAGCACTGCAAGCGCACCAGCGGCTGCTCAAGGTAGCGCGCGACCGTCTTGGCCAGTTCGGTCTTGCCCACGCCCGCCGGTCCCTCGACCAGGATGGGGCGGCCCAAGTGATGAGCCACGAAGAGGCAGGTGGCGATGCGGCGGCTGCAGATGTAATCCATCGCCGCGAAATCGCGCATGATGGCATCGACGCTGGCAAAACGTTCGGAATCCACGGGTTCACACTCCCTGTGTGCTGGTTTGATTGATCAGGGACCGGCCCAGCCGGTCATGGCCACGGGTTTGGCCCCGCAGCAGGAAAAACGCCATTTGCTGCAGGGCGGCCACCGACTCGCGCGCCACCCCGGCTTCCCTGGCCTGCGGCAGCAGCAGGTCCTGGACGGCCTTGAGCTGCCCCAGCGCGCCAGTCAACACCGCTTCGAACCGGGCGTCCGCCTCCGGATGGCGCGCCAGATGGGCCAGCGTGGCCCCGAGCGCCGCCACCGGGGCCATGGCCTCACCCAGTCGCGCGGGCGCGATTGTCGCCGTGGTGGCGATGGCATCCCCAAGCCCGCCAGCCAGCCCCAGCGCATAGGTCAGCAGCAGACCCTGTTCGCGCAACCGGAACGGGCGGGCGAACTGCTCCAGCGCCCTGCCTTCCGTGCCAAGCAGGGCGTGCGCTGCGAGTTCCACCTCGGCGAAGGTCACCCGTGCATGACCCGCCATCGGGCCCGTCAGGGGTTCGATCGTGACCCCCGCCGCCGTACGCGGTACCGCGAACACGGAGAACTGGCGCCGGCCCGTTTGTTCACCGGTCACGGCCAGCACCAGGAACACCGACGCATCCAGGCCGTGGGTAATCGGCGCCTTGACGCCCGATAGCCGCCAGCTTGCCCCGCGCCGTTCGGCCCGCGTTGCCAGATGCTTGGGATTGGCACCGACTTCAGGTTCGGAAGTGGCCACCGCCGCCAAGGACTCTCCGCTCAGCAAGGCATCCCGAATGTTGCTCGGCGCCGCGGCCTGTCCGAAATAATGATGCACGACCAAGGCCTCGAATAGGCCGGCCACCGCCAGCCCAGAGGCCCAGGCCGCTCGCCCCAGGCGCTCGGCCAGCGCACACAGGTCCGCCTGATTCCCGCCCCGGCCACCCAGCGCAGTGCCCACGGCAAGACCGGGCAAGCCCTGGGCCGCCGCAGCGCGCCACCACGCCCAGGGAAAACCCTGCTGCGATTCCGCGACCCGCGGCAGATGGGCCGCCATCTCATCGGCGAGAGGCGAATCGAGCCAGCAATCGGTGGATCGGGAAACGGACGATGACAATGGGCAGTCCTGCGTCGGCGATCAGTTTGCAGCAGCACAAAAATCAAGCCTATCAAACCCCCTCTCCTGAGGCCATCAGCAGAATGCCCGTATTGGATGCGTGATGTGCCGGGGTCGAATAGAATTGCGGGTCCATTACTTCTTCAGGCTCAAGGAATTCGTCCATGGCGCATAACGAACGCAGCCGCATCATCACTCAGGGCGCCCAACGCACCCCCAATCGCGCCATGCTGCGCGCCGTGGGCTTCAAGGATGGCGATTTCAACAAGCCGGTGGTGGGCATCGCCAATGGCTTCAGCACCATCACCCCGTGCAACATGGGCCTGAACACCCTGGCCACGCGCGCCGAATCAGCACTGCGCGAGGCAGGGGTCATGCCGCAGATGTTCGGCACCATCACCATCTCGGACGGCATTTCCATGGGCACGCCAGGGATGCGCTATTCCCTGGTCTCGCGCGAGGTGATCGCCGATTCCATCGAAACCGTTTGCAACGGCCAGCTCATGGATGGTCTCATCGCCATCGGCGGCTGCGACAAGAACATGCCCGGCGCCATGATGGCCATCGCGCGGCTGAACATCCCCGCCGTCTTCGTCTATGGCGGGACCATCAAGCCCGGTCATCTGCATGGCCGCGACTTGACCATCGTCAGCGCCTTCGAGGCCGTGGGCGCCTATACCGCCCACAAGATTGACGATGCGGCCCTGCTGGATGTGGAACGCCATGCCTGTCCCGGCGCCGGCGCCTGTGGCGGCATGTACACCGCCAACACCATGTCCTCGGCCTTCGAAGCCATGGGCATCAGCCTGTCCCACTCCTCCACCATGGCCGCCGAGGATGGGGAGAAAGCCGACAGTGCTGGCGCCTCGGCCCGCGCGCTGGTGCGCGCCATCGAGCTCAATATCCGTCCCCGTGACCTGCTGACCCGCAAGGCGTTCGAAAATGCCATCGCCGTGGTCATGGCCATCGGCGGCTCCACCAACGCCGTACTACACCTGCTGGCCATCGCCCGCGCTGCCGAGGTGCCGCTCACCATCGACGATTTCGAGGTCATCCGCCGCCGCGTCCCGGTCTTGTGCGATCTCAAGCCTTCCGGCCGCTTCGTCACCACCGAGTTCCACCGCGCCGGTGGCGTGCCGCAGGTGATGCGTATGCTGCTGGACCATGGCCTGCTGCATGGCGACGCGCTCACCCTGTCCGGCCAGACCCTGGCCGAAACCCTGGCCGAGGTGCCCGCTGCGCCTGATTCCAACCAAGCGGTAATTCGGCCCTGGAGCGATCCGGTTTATGCCGAAGGACACCTGGCCGTGCTCAAGGGCAACCTCGCCCCTGAAGGCGCCGTTGCGAAGGTGTCGGGCATCAAGCAACGTCACCTCACCGGTCCGGCGCGAGTCTTCGATTCCGAAGAAGCCGCCATGGCTGCCATCCTGGACAATCAGATCAAGGCCGGCGACGTGGTCGTGATTCGCTACGAAGGCCCCAAGGGCGGCCCGGGAATGCGCGAGATGCTCTCCCCCACCTCCGCGCTGATCGGCGCCGGATTGGGCGACAGCGTGGGCTTGATCACCGATGGGCGCTTCTCCGGCGGCACCTATGGCCTGGTGGTCGGCCATGTGGCACCGGAAGCTGCGGTCGGCGGTCCCATCGGTTTGTTGCAGGAAGGCGACCAGATCACCATCGACGCCGACCACCAGCGCCTGGACGTGCATCTGGAGGAGGCCGAACTCGCCCGCCGGCGGGCAGTCTGGAAGATGCCCACGCGGGAAGAGAAGCCCGGCACGGTACTGGCCAAATATGCCAAGCTGGTTTCCAGCGCCAGTGAAGGCGCCATTACCGGCTGAGGCAGCGGCCGCACGGGATTAGAGGCTGGCACAACCCAAGCGGTGTTCAAACTCGCTGCCGACCTCCGGTGACTGAATGCCACCCTCTGGTCACAGCGACAGACCGGCACCTTTTACCACTCCTCCTTAAATCGCAAGGCCGTAGCGCAGCCGGCGCCAGTCAAAGGCTGGGCCAGGATCGGTCTTGCGTTCCGGGGCGATATCGCAGTGTCCGACCACACGATCGTGGGTGATCGCGGGATAGGCGCGCATCAGGGCGCGCGTCACAGTGATGAGTCGCTCGTACTGGATGTCGGCATAGGGCGCCGCATCAGTCCCCTCCAGTTCGATGCCGATGCTGTAGTCATTGCAGCGGGGCCGGTCCTGAAACACGGAAACGCCCGCGTGCCAGGCGCGGCGTTTGAAGGCCACGAACTGGATGATTTTTCCGTTGCGACGGATGAGGAGATGGGCCGACACCCTCACGTCCGCCAGACCAGCAAGCGCAGGGTGCATCCCTGCTTCAAGCCGCCCCAGGAACAAGCGCTCGATCCAGGGCCCGCCAAATTCGCCGGCCGGCAGGCTGATGCCATGAATCACCAGCAGTGAAATCGGCATCCCTGCGGGCCGGGCATCGCAATAGGGACTGGGCCGATAGGTGGCCCCGACCAAACGCCCCCTGCGCGGGTCGATCTTCACGGATAGGCGACGCGCCGTTCGCCATCAGCGAAAAAATAATCGCTTTGGGCGTGACCGTTCTGCTCGGCGGAGGCCAGATCCAGAATGGCGTGGAGGTCGCGCACCCGCTCTACATAGCGTACCGGCTGGCTGCCCTGAACATAGCCATGCCTGCTGAAACGCGCGTAGGCACGCTGCGACAGCTTGGGAAAAGCCTCCTTCACACCGCTCCAGCGGTTTGGATCGAGATGGAGGCGCAGCGCAAGTTTACGGGCATCCTCGAGATGACCAGGGCCCACGTTGTAGGCCGCCAAGGCCATCCAGGTACGATCGGGTTCAGGAATCTCGGCGGGCAAGGCATCACGCAGCTCGGAGAGGTAACGTGCCGCGCCCTCGATGCTTTGCCCCGGATCCAGCCGGTTCACGCCCATCGAACGGGCAGTGGACGAGGTCAGCATCATCAGTCCGCGCACTCCGGTGGGGCTCACGGCCGAGGGGTCCCAACTGGATTCGTGATAGGCCACGGCGGCCAGCAGGGTCCAGGGCAGGTCAAAACGCGCCTCGGCGCGGCGGAAATGATTGCGGTAGCGCGGAAGGCGGCTGAACATCCGTCCGCGATAAGTGGTCATGTCAAGGTAGTCGAATGCATCCAAGTGACCAAAATAGCGATCTTCCTGGGCCGCCAGCAAACCTTGGTCGCGATAGTCCTGCATCCACAGTTCCAATGCCGCTTCAAGCCGACTGGCCGACTGGGGCAATACCCAGGAGAGTTCCTCGCGGCTGGACAGATCGAAGGCCACTTCCAGTTCTGGCATGAAGCGCCGATGGACGGCGACTTCGGGGGAATCCACGACCGTGCAGTCGATTTCGCGGCGCCAGACCTGTTCCAGCAGTTGCTCCGCACTCGCTGCCTCCGCTGTTTCCCAGCGCAAGCCAGGGACATCGGCAGCCACTTGCTGGAGCCGCTCTTCGTGACTGGTGCCCGCACCCACACGCAATCGCAGTCCTGCCAGCTGCTGGGTGTCCCGCGGCTGGGAGCCATCCCGATGACAGATGACCTGTTGCTCGATGTGGCGATAGACCGGCCCGAAGCGAAAACGGGATTCACGCGCTGGGGTGCGGCTGACACCCGCTGCTGCCAGATCGGCCTGGCCTTGTTCCAGCCAGTGCAGGGCCTCGGTCACGCTGCTGGCAACCAGGTAGCGGGTGCGCACCCCGAGATGCCGTGCGAAATCCTCCGCCATGTCGAACTCCGGACCCTGCGGGCCGTAGCCATCCTGGTAGAAGGTTGTGGGCGCGGCGCGGGTCACCACGACGAGCTCACCGCGCTGTTGAATCGCCTCGAGATCCCGAGCATTCGATGGGGTATTGCGCTCGCATCCGGCCATACCCAGCGCCACTCCCAGCGTGGTGGCCCAGATCCAGTGCCGCATTGTGCGGTGGCGTTTTCCGTTACGGCCACCAGGCCTTTTCCGGTTTGCGCGCGCCGTTTTTAATATTGTCAATGCCTTACCAAATTCGCTTGCCCAATTGGCAACTGGGCGCAACAGTAAGCAATAAGGCCCTGCAAGTTCAAGTTTTGCCCTTGTCTCGATGACCGTGTTGGCACCACAATGCGCATCATGAACACCCCTTTGCCGCCGGTTCTTGACCTCATTTCCCAACTTGTCGCCACACCCTCGGTGAGCAGCGCCCAGGCCGAATGGGACATGGGAAACCGCGCCACCATCGACCTGATTTCCCAATGGTGCCAAGAGCTTGGCTTCACCGTGGAGATCCTGCCGCTGCCCGGCGCGCCGCACAAGGCCAACCTGGTGGCCACCTTGGGGAAGGGTCCCGGCGCGCTGGTGCTCGCCGGCCATACCGACACGGTCCCCTTCGACAGACAGGGCTGGAAAAGTGACCCGCTCAAAGCAGATGTTCGTGAAGACCGGCTTTATGGACTGGGAGCCAGCGACATGAAGGGTTTTTTTGCCATCGCCCTGGCTAGCGTGGCCGCCCTGGGCCGTCGTGAATTCCATCAGCCCCTTGTTCTTGTCGCAACTGCGGATGAAGAAACCAGCATGGCGGGCGCCCGCGCCCTGGCCGACGGCCAGGCCTTCCAGGGGCGCTACGCGGTCCTGGGCGAACCCACAGCGATGCGTCCAGCGCATCTTCACAAAGGCGTGATGATGGAACGCATCCGCCTGCTGGGTTGCTCGGGCCATTCCAGCGATCCGTCGCTGGGACGCAATGCCCTGGACGGCATGCATCGAGTTATCAGCGCCCTGATGGCGGAACGCCAGAGCTGGCTGCAACGTTACCGCCATCCGGGTTTTGTCATACCCCATCCCACCCTCAACCTGGGCCACATCCATGGCGGGGACAATCCCAACCGCATCTGTGGCGAATGTGAGCTGCATTTCGATGTGCGCCTGCTGCCCGGCATGGATCCGGAAGACATTCGGGCCCAGTTGCGCGCCCGGGCAGAGGCGGCGCTGGCCGATACGGATCTGACACTGGAATTTCTCCCCCTGTTTGATGGGCTGCCGCCCATGGAAACCCCCGTAACAAGTCCCTTGGTAACAGTTGCCGCATCCCTCACCGGCCAGGAGCCGGGCGCGGTGGCCTTCGGCACGGAAGGCCCCTACTATCGGCGCATGGGCATGGACACGGTCATCCTCGGGCCGGGCAACATCGAACAGGCCCACCAACCCAATGAATATCTGGCACTGGATCGCGTCGCGCCGATGATGAAGATCCTGGAGGCACTGATCATCCGTTTCTGCCTGACGCCTGCGATGGCCTGAGTTCCATGGATCGTTTCGTCAAATGGTTTCGCAACAGCACGCCCTACATCAACGCCCATCGCGGCAAGACCTTCGTGGTCTGTTTCGGCGGCGAAGCGGTGATGTCCGCGGACTTCCCCCATCTGGTACAGGATCTGACCCTGTTGGCCAGCCTCGGCGTGCGACTGGTGCTGGTGCATGGGGTAGCGCCCCAACTCACCGAACGACTGGGCAGGGCCAGCCTGGATCTGGCCTACCACGGGGAGATCCCGGTCCTGACCGCCGCAGCGCTGGAATGCGTCAAGGACGCTGTAGGCACCGCGCGCCTGGACATCGAGGCGGGTTTTTCCTGCGGCCTGCCCCAGACCCCGATGGATGGCGCCGCCCTGCGCCTCCTCTCGGGTAATTTCCTCATCGCCCGGCCCGTCGGCGTGCGCAGCGGGGTGGACCACCAGCACAGTGGTGAAATCCGTCGCCTGGAAACCCCTGCCATGCGCCAGGCGCTGCAACAGGGCGCCGTGGTGCTGCTCTCCCCCATTGGCTACTCGACCACGGGCGAAGCGTTTTTCCTGCAAAGCGAGGCGGTGGCCACCCAGGCCGCGATCCATCTCGGGGCGGACAAGCTGATTTTCCTTGAAGAAGAGACCAAGGCGATTGCGCCGCGCCGTCCCGGCCAGATGGATCCCGCCCAGGCCGAAGCCCAACTCGCCTCGACCGATTTTGCGGCCGAGCGCCGGCCCGCATGGGCGGGCTGCGTCCAGGCCTGCCGCAGCGGGGTCCCGCGTGCCCACCTCATTCCCCGCCAGCAGGAAGGCGCCCTGCTGCTGGAACTGTTCACCCGCGACGGCATCGGCACCCTGATCACGGCAGGTCAATATGACGTGCTGCGCGAGGCCACCATCGACGACATCGGCGGCCTGCTGGCCCTGATTGCGCCCCTGGAAGCCCAGGGTATTCTGGTGCAGCGTTCGCGCGAGCAACTGGAGCTGGAAATCGGCAACTTCGTCGTGATGGAGCGGGATCAGGCGATTCTGGCCTGCGCGGCGCTCTATGGTTTCATCGAGGAGGATGTGGGCGAGATCGCTTGCATTGCCGTGCATCCGGATTATCGCGAGCTGGGCCTGGGCCATGACCTGCTCACCCATCTGGAGCAGCGTGCCTGGGCACGGGGCTTGCACCGGCTTTTCGTGCTCACCACCCAGACCGCCCATTGGTTCATCGAGCAGGGCTATCGCCCCGGCCGCATCCAGGATCTGCCGGTGGCGCGCCAGGGCCTGTACAACTACAAGCGCAATTCCAAGGTCTTCATCAAAACCCTCGAAGCGGCGCCTGTGGCCCGCAGCCCCACCGCCTAGCTGCCGGACAAATCCATGACCGACACCAATGCCGCCTTGCGCGACCGTGATCTTCAGGTGTTCTGGCACCCCTGCACCCAGATGAAGGACCACGAGAGCCTGCCCCTGATTCCCATCCGGCAGGCACGCGGCGTCTGGCTGGAGGATTACGACGGCAAGCGCTACCTGGACGCCATCAGCTCCTGGTGGGTGAATCTCTTCGGCCACGGCCACCCCCACATCGATGGCCGCATTCGGGAGCAGTTGGGGCGCCTCGCCCATGTCATCACCGCCGGTTTCACTCACGAGCCCGCCGTGACACTGGCCGAGCGGCTGGTGCAAAGGGCGCCGCCAGGCCTCGCGCGCGTGTTCTATGCCGAAAATGGTTCCTCGGCCGTGGAAATCGCCCTCAAGATGAGCTTCCACGCCTGGCGCAACCAAGGCTGCACGCGCAAGCAGCAGTTCGTTTCGCTCACCAACGCCTACCACGGCGAAACCTTGGGCGCCCTGGCAGTGGGCGGCGTCGCCTTGTATCGGAAGACCTACGGTCCCTTGCTGATGCCCTGCCTGCAAGCGCCCACCCCCGATTGTTACCTGCGGCCCGAGGGGATGGATTGGGAAACCCACAGCCGCGAGCTGCTTGCCCCCATGGCCGCGCTGCTGGCCGCGCGCAGCGATGAAATCTGCGCCGTCATCGTCGAGCCCCTGATCCAATGCGCCGCCGGCATGCGCATGTACCATCCAGTCTATCTGCGCGGGCTGCGCGAGTTGTGCGATCGCCATGCAGTGCACCTTATCGCCGATGAAATCGCCGTGGGCTTTGGTCGCACCGGCACTTTCTTCGCCTGTGAGCAGGCCGGGATCACGCCCGATTTCCTGTGCGTGGGCAAGGGCCTCACCGGTGGCTACCTGCCCCTTGCCGCTGTGCTGACGCGGGAGGCGATCTACCAAGGTTTCTATGACGAGTACACGACCCTGAAAGCCTTCCTGCACTCCCACAGCTACACCGGCAATGCCCTGGGCTGCGCAGCCGCGCTGGCCACGCTGGACCTGTTCGATGCCTCCCCGGTCCTGGAGTCCAATGGGCGCCTGGCCGAGCGCCTGGCGCAAGCACTGGCGCCGCTGCGCGATCACCCCCATGTGGGCGAGGTGCGCCAAACAGGCCTGGTGGCCGCAGTGGAGATGACCCCGAACGGCGATCGCCACAGTGCCTACCCCTGGCAGGAGCGGCGCGGCCTGCAGGTCTATCGTCACGCCCTGGAACGAGGTGTACTGCTGCGTCCTCTGGGGAACGTGGTCTATTTCATGCCGCCTTATGTCATCACCACCGATGAGATCGATTTGATCGTGGCGGTGGCGCGGGAAGGCATCGATCGCGCCACGGCCGATTAGCCATGCGAATTCCTCGCCTGTGGGTACCGACAGCCCTCGATGCCGGCGCGCTCATTGCGCTTCCCAGCGAAACGGTTCATTACCTGCGCAGCGTGCTGCGACTGGCGGTGGGTGCCGAGGTGGTCCTGTTCGACGGCGCGGGCCGGGAATGCCCGGGACAGATCGCGAGCTTGGGGCGCCAGGACGGGCAGGTCCGGTTGACGGGCGACCCGGTGACGCCGCGCCGGGAATCGCCCCTCGACATCACCCTGCTGCAGGGCATCTCGCGTGGGGAACGCATGGATTTTGCGCTGCAAAAGGCGGTTGAACTGGGCGTTGCGCGCATTGTGCCGGTGATCTGTGCCCGCACCGGGGTGCATCTGTCCGGGGAGCGGGCGGCCCGGCGCCAGGCGCATTGGCAGGGCATCGCGGCCCATGCCGCAGCCCAATGTGGCCGCGCCCGATTGCCAACCTTGTCGGCCGCCCTGCCACTGGCACAGGCCGTAACGCTTGTCGAGGCCGATCTGTGTCTGATGCTGGAACCCAACGCGGAACAGGGGATCGGTGAATTTACCCCCGTGCCCTCAGTCGCGCTCCTCATCGGCCCAGAAGGTGGCCTCGATCTCCGCGAGCAAATTCTCGCCCGCGAACACGGCT
>JBAUIG010000153.1:0-2161 GCA_049682735.1 Candidatus Macondimonas sp.
CCGTACTGCGGGCCAGTAGCGGGGCCAGATCGGCGCCCGATTCGGCGGACGCGACCATCAGCTCGGGCCGACCGATCCCAAGGGTGGCCGCATGCGCCGGCGCGGTGGCCACACTCACAAGCCCAGCGCCGACCCGCAATGCCGCCTCGGCGGCCATGCGCGCCGCTCCCGGCATGCCTGCGCCACCTCCCACCACCAGCACATGCCCAAAATGTCCCTTGTGGGCCACGGGAGAACGGGGTGGCAGGAGCGCCCCGAGCGGCCCGGTAGCCGGCCAAAGGGCGCAGGCAACCGGCAAATCCATGCCCAGATCGACCGGCGCGCCCAGCCGGTCCAGCGTCACCTCCCCGCAGCAATCGGGTCCTGCGCCGGTGTAGAGACCCGGCTTGGCGGCAATGAAGCTCACCGTCGCCGCCGCACGCATTGCCGCCCCCAGCACCGCCCCGGTATCGGCGGAAAGTCCAGAGGGCACATCCACCGCCAGTACCGGGGCGGGATGGGCGTTGAGAACGGCGATGGCCTGCTGCGCCGCACCCGTCAGCGGGCGAACGAGCCCGGTGCCAAACAAGGCATCGACCCAGACTTCAACCTCAGCAGCCTGTAGGGCCGCAGCTTCCAGCGGCAGCACCTGCCCGCCATCGGCCACGAAATCGGCTGCCGCACGCTGGGCATCGCCACGCAGCCCGGAGACCGGCGCCAGCCCCCAAACCTGCACCGACATGCCCCAGGCGCGCGCCAGGCTGGCCATGACATAGCCATCCCCGCCATTGTTCCCAGGCCCGCACACCACGCCAATGCGCCGCGCCTGCGGCCAAAGCCGCCGTAACCGAAAAAAAGCCGCTCGACCGGCGCGGCGCATCAGCGCATAACCGTCGATGCCCTCGCGCGCCATCAGCCGCCTATCCAGCATGCGCATCTCGGCGGCACGGTAGGCAGGCAGCAGAGCAAGGTCCATTCCGGCGTTGACAGCGTCCATGGGCGGGTGTCCTTTTGGGAATGCCGTGAATGACAGGGCTAGAATACGAAGCATGAGCGCCCTCGCCAATGCACCTCCCGATTCAACGTCCGCCCCTGACTTCAGTGCCCTGGCACAACAGGTCAAGGACTGGGGGCGGGCGCTGGGTTTCCAGCAGGTGGGCGTCAGCACGCTGGCGATGGATGCGGACGCTGACCGACTCGACGCGTGGCTGGCGGCAGGACGCCATGGCGAAATGGACTACATGGCCCGCAATACCGATCTGCGGCGCCATCCCGAGCGCCTGGTAGCTGGCGCCATTCGGGCCATTTGCGTGCGCATGGATTACCGCCCCATGGCCGAATACCCCGACCATGTGCTCAACCAACCAGAGCTGGGCTATGTTGCCCGCTACGCCCTGGGACGGGATTATCACAAGGTCCTGCGCAAGCGCCTGGAGCAACTTGCCCGACGCATCGCTGAGACCGTTGGTCCCCACGGCTACCGCGTGTTCACCGACAGTGCGCCCGTCATGGAAAAAGCACTTGCCCGTCAGGCAGGGCTGGGCTGGATCGGCAAGCACACCAATCTGCTGGACCGGCGGTCGGGGTCGTGGTTTTTCCTTGGCGAAATCCTCACCGACCTGCCGCTACCGGTGGACCAACCGGTCGCCTCCCATTGCGGCAGTTGTCGGGCCTGCATCGACATCTGTCCTACCCAGGCCATCGTCGCGCCCTATCGGCTCGACGCACGGCTGTGCATCAGCTACCTCACCATCGAGCACAAAGGCGCCATTCCCGAAACCCTGCGACCTCTCATGGGCAACCGCATCTACGGCTGCGATGACTGCCAACTGGTCTGTCCGTGGAACCGCTACGCCCATTTATCGGCAGAGGCGGATTTTGCGCCCCGCCACGCGCTGGATGCCCCACGGCTGCTGGACCTGTTCGCCTGGGACGCACGCGCGTTTGAAACGCATCTGGCCGGCTCCCCCATCCGTCGCATTGGCCATGCGCGCTGGCTACGCAATGTGGCCGTGGCACTGGGCAATGCGTCTTTCTCGCCAGTGATCACAGCTGCACTGGAGAGCCGACTCAATCACTCCGATGCGGTGGTGCGGGAACACGCGGGTTGGGCGCTGGCGCGGCAGCGTGCCCGTGCCACCACCCCATTGCCCGTCAATCAAATCAAAGGATGCGTATAGTC
>JBAUIG010000154.1:0-1618 GCA_049682735.1 Candidatus Macondimonas sp.
GCCTTGTTCGTCCACGCCGGATCGGCCAGAAAAGGCCGTGCCATGGACACCATGTCGGCCATGCCCTCGACCAGCAGCTGCTCGGCCACCTCGGGCACGTTGATGCGGTTGCTGGCGATGACCGGGAGATTGACGGCCGCCTTCACCCGCGCCGTGGCCCAGGCAAAGGCCGCCCGCGGCACTTGGGTGGCGATGGTGGGCACGCGCGCCTCGTGCCAGCCGATGCCGCTGTTGATCATCGTGGCGCCGGCCGCGGCGATGGCCTGGCCCAGGGTGATGATTTCCGCGCCGCTGCTGCCGTCGGTGACCAGGTCCAGCATCGACTCGCGATAAATCACGATGAAGTTCGGTCCCACTGCCTGACGCACCCGGCGCACGATGGCCACGGGGAAGCGCATGCGGCGCTCGAAATCCCCGCCCCAGGCGTCCTCCCGCCGATTGGTGCGCGCGGCCAGCCACTGGTTGATGAGGTAGCCCTCCGAGCCCATGATTTCCACGCCGTCATAACCCGCCTCCCGGGCCAGCACGGCGGCATGGGCGAAATCGGCAATGGTCTGATCCACTTCTTCCAGGCTCATTTCGCGCGGCCGGAAGGGATTGATTGGCGCCTGGATGGCCGAGGGGGCGGCCGACCTGGGATTGTAGGCGTAGCGGCCGGCGTGGATGAGCTGCAGCGCGATGCGCCCGCCCGCTTCATGGACCCGCTGTGGCACCACCCGGTGCATATCGACGTCTTTCTCGGTCGCCATCATCCGTGCGCCCAGGGCCAGGGCGCCGGTGGGGCTCACCCCAAAGCCGCCGGTCACCATCAGCGCTACCCCGCCGTGGGCGCGCTCGGCAAAGTAATCTGCCATCGCCGCCAGGCCCTTGGGATGTTCTTCCAGGCCGGTGTGCATGGAACCCATCATGACCCGATTGGGCAAGGTGACAAAGCCCAGGTCCAGCGGCGTGAACAGATGGGGGTAGGGGGTGCTGGACATGGGGTCTCCTCGTCGTTGTTGTCGAGCCGATCACATCGGCTTTCGCGCCATCCTAGCCGGGATCGCGGTGGGGGAAAACCGGCCCTCTCCCCCGGTGTGGTCCGCATCCGCGCGCCTCGCGTTTCCAGCAAAGTCCACCGCGGCACGCCGGCTCAGCCGGGAACGAATACGCTCATACCCGACTGGCTCAGTTGGCGAAACGGGTGTCGATAGAGCCGCGCCAGCCGCTCGGCGGTGAGCAGTTCGGCCGTCGGGCCCCATTCGGCCGTGCCATCGCCGCCCAACAGCAAGATCCGGTCAACATAACGCGCGGCCAGGTTGGGGTCGTGCAGGCTGACCAAAGCTGTCTTACCGCCCTGACGGACCCGGTGCGCCAAGCTTTCCATGACGATGAACTGATGATGCCAATCTAGGTGGTTGGTCGGCTCATCGAGCAGCAGCACGCCCGGATCCTGCGCCAGCAGCGTCGCCAAGGCCACGCGCCGACGTTCTCCCCCTGAAAGCGCCGTCAGCGGGCGAGCGGCCAGATCGGAGACATGCATGGCGGCCAAAGCGCTTGCGACGGCCTCTTCATCCGCGCGCGAAAGCCCCCGCCAGAGCGACTGATGGGCAAAACGGCCGGCGCAAACCGCTTCCCG
>JBAUIG010000155.1:0-11968 GCA_049682735.1 Candidatus Macondimonas sp.
GACCCCACCGGCAGGAAGCTGGTCGAGGGCCCAGCGGATGCCGGTTCCGGCTCTCATGATGATGATTCAAGGAGGAGATATCGATGGCTGTCATTGACCTGTTGCACCAGTCCGTCCAGAAAAAACCCGACAAGAAAGCCGTGATTGCCCAGGACGGCGAAGTCACATTCCGCGAACTCGACGCCGCCAGTAGCCGCATTGCGAGCCAGTTGCATGCCGCCGGGGTGCGGCGTGGCGACAAGGTGGCGCTGGTGCTGGCCAATGATCAGGCCTGTCTGTTTAACGCCAGTTATTTCGGCATCCACAAGTTGGGCGCCGTTCCGGTGCCGATCAACACGCGCTGGGCGCCGCCCGAGAAATATTACGTCCTGGAGCACAGCGACGCGGTGGCCTTGATCAGTGGTCCGGCGCATCTGGACACCCTGGCGGCACTGGCGGAGGGCAAACCTGTCGATATTGAAGGCCGTCCCGGCCAATTCAATCTGAAATCGTTTTTCGTCACCGGCAACGAGGCGCCAGCGGGCTTTACCGCCTTGGGCGATGTCCTGCATGCGGGCTCGACCGATCATCCGCCGCTTGATCCGCCGCCCGGCGATCTGGATCCGGCGGACCTTCTCTATACCTCAGGAACGACCGGCATGCCCAAGGGCGTGTTGGTACCCGAGGGCAATCTGGCCGACCAGCCGGGGCAGCAGAATCTGGGTCAGATGCTTTCCGCCCTGTTCGGCGAAAGCCTGTTGCACGCGGTGCCGTTGTTCGGCTTCACGGGCTGCCATGGCCTGATGCTGATGAGCATCCGCGCCGGCATTACCCAGATCGTGCTGCCCAAATTCGATCCGGAACAGTTGCTGTCCTCGATCGAGCGGCACCGGGCAACGTCCATCATGGGCGTGCCGACCATGCTCAACCTGGCCATGAAGCATCTCAAGGTGAAGGATTACGATTACAGCTCGCTCAAGTTTGTCTTCTTTGGCGCGGCCCCGATCCAGCCCGACACCGTGCGCAAGATGATGGAGGTCTGGCCCAGGATCATGATGCTCAACGGCTATGGATTGACCGAAGGTGGCGCCGGAGCGGCCTGCATGCTTGGCCCCAACCCGCGCGACATCCTTGATCACCCAGGCTCGGTGGGGAAGCCGGTCGGTTGCGAGGTGGTGATCATCGACGACAACGGCAACGCCCTGCCCCAGGGCGAGGTGGGCGAGATCTGCTTTCGATCGGGAATCGCCCGGCGCAGTTATTACAAAGGCGATCAGAACACCAAGGAACTCTGGCGCGGTGAGTTGTTGCATACCGGCGATGTGGGCTATATCGCACCGGACGGTTATGTCTATCTGACCGATCGCAAGAAAGACATGGTGTTGCGCGGCGGCTACAACATCTTCGCCATTGAGGTGGAGCGGGTGTTGCTGGAAATGCCCGAGGTACTGGAGGCGGCGGTTGTCGCCGTGCCGCACCCGGATTTGGGTGAGGACGTGTTGGCCGTGGTGGTGCCCAAGCCCGGCTTCAAGGGCGGTGAAGGCAATCTGACGCCGGAGGCGATCAATGCGTTCTGCCGCCAGCATCTGGCGGATTACAAATGCCCACGCCATGTCGTGTTCCTGGATGAACTGCCCAAGAACGCCATGGCCAAGATCCTGAAAGCCGACTTGCGCCAGCGTTACCGGGACTACGTCCTGGATCTGAAGGCCGCCGAAGCTTAGAGAGGCGGGCTATCATCCGAAAGAGCATTGCCTACCAGCGGCTCGTCATGGACAGGCTGGCCGCTCATGGAATGCACAGAGAAATGGGCTGAGCGCAAGTCGGGTTCCTGCTGTTGGCATGATGCAGGTCTGCTTGACCTTGGTATGAGTGTAGCGCAAGCTGCTTTTGACCTTATAAAACAATGAGGGGCTGACCCAACGGGGTTGCCCAGGAGGAGGACACATGGATGGTATTGCGTCGCCTGCCCGCGCCGGGTGGGCTTATTTGCGGTTTTTTGTTCCGATTGCCCTGTCGATTGGAGTGATCTATGCCCTGATCGTGGGGCCGGTCAATGTCCTGACCGGCGTCCTCGTCGTGCTGTTGGGCCTGTCTTTCGCAGAGCGGCTCTCAGGCAACGATGAACAGACCCACGTCTATCGGCATCCTAAGATTTTTGTCTGGATGCTATGGACATATTTACCGGTGAGCCTGATGGCTTTCTGGGCTTTCGTGTGGATGCTGGCCCATGGCCACAATGGCGGGGATTTGTTTGCCCTGGCCTCGATCGTCCAGTCGCTGACCGGTTTCGACATGGTGGCGGCCCATGCCGGCGATGGTTTCGGCAGCTATCTGCTTGCCGCGCTGTTGTTTTCACAGATCGCGTCCATCGGCTCGGTATCCATCGGCCATGAGCTGTCCCACCGCACCTGGGAAGCTTATTCGGTGTTCAGCTCCCGGGCCTGCTCCTTGTTTGGCCTGTTCACCTACTACGCCATCGAACACCCTTACGGCCATCACTTCACGGTGGGGACCCCTGCCGATTCCAGCACCGCGCTACGCGGGGAGAGCGTTTATCGCTATTTCCTGCGCACGGCGCCGCAGGATTATTCGACCGCCTGGAACATCGAGAAGGATCGGCTGGCCAAGCTCGATCTACCGGCCCTGACCTGGCGTAATCGCTTGTTGCAGGGCTGGGCGGCGGAAGCGGCCTTGGTGGTGTTCATTCTGGCGGTGAGCGGCGTCCTGGGCTTGTTCTGGTTTCTGGTGGCGGTGCTCAACGCCCATTTCGGCTACAAGCTGGGCACCTACAGCCAGCACTACGGCATCGTCCGGGTGCCAGGATCGGAGATCAAGGCGCACCATTCCTGGGATTCCTTCAATCGGGTCACCAATTGGTTCGTGGATAACATCGGCCGCCATTCCCAGCATCATCTGGACCCCAACCGCGAATTCTGGCGGCTGGAAGATGTGCATGCGCCGCGCCTGCCGCACAACATGGGCTATTTCCGCGCCATCGGGATGGCGATCATTCCCGCGCTGTGGCATCGGACTTGGTCGCCGGCACTGCTCGAGTGGGATCGGCTGCATGCCTCCCCTGAGGAGCGTCGTCTGGCGCATGAGGCCAATCTGCGCAGCGGCCGGCCGGAATTGATGGCGGCCGCCGCCCATGAGGAAGTCCAGGCCGCCACCGCCTGATCCGACTTTCGTACTCACACAGTGACCGCTGCCGGCCTCGCTCCGGCAGCGGTTTTTTTGTTGTATTTGACACCCTGATATCTCTCAACTTAACTCCTCCAATACGCAACATACCGACCGTTCAATGGCCTGTTGGGCCTGCAGTCGGAAGCAAGGGGGATGAGATGGCGGGACGGCATACGTTTGTGGGGGGGCTGGAAGGCAATGCGCGATACATTCCGGGCGCCCTGGCCGTGGTTCAGGGGCGACGGCTGCGCACCTACGAAGACCTGAATGCCCGTGCCAACCAGTTCGGCAACGCCCTGCTGAAACTGGGGGTGCGGCGGGGCGAGCGCATCGGGTTGCTGTTGACCAATCGCATCGAATTCCTGGAATGCAGCTATGGCTGCTGGAAGGATGCCTTGGTCAGCGTGCCGGTGAATTACCGCTTCCAGGATGCCGAGCTGTGCCATGTGCTGGAAAACGCGGATAGCGTTGGCGTGGTGGTGGAGGCGGCCTTTCTGCCCACCATCCAGCGCATCCGTGATCAACTGCCCTTGCTGCGCTTCATCATCGCGCTGGACGATGTGGACGCGGATCCCGAACAGGGGATCTACAACTACGAGGCCCTGCTGCGCAAGGCATCGCGTGACAAGCCCCTGCTGCTCTGGGCCGAGCAGCGCGACGAGGATACCGGCTACAACATCTATACCGGGGGAACGACGGGGTTACCCAAGGGTATTTCCTACACCGAACGGGACATGCTCAAGACAGCGATTGAAGCCCTGGCCAGTTTTCTGCCGGGCATGCTGCGCCGGACCAGCCGCATGGACGGCGCCGAGCTGCGGGCCTTGCCCGGCGGCAGGTGGCTGGATACGGACTGGGGCCACCGCATGCTGGCCAGTCCACGCACCGCGCAGTGGGCGACCTGGGCGGTGGAACACGCGCCGCTGGCCAATAATCGATTCATGCCCCGACGCATGCAGGGGCGTGCCAGGGCCCTGGTGGCGAGTCCCATGATGCACTCCGTCGGCTGGGGGGTCAGCCATGCCCTGACCAAGATGGGCGGGACGGTGTATCTGCTGGAAGGCCAGTCCTATGATCCCGGCGAGGCGTTCGATCTGATCCGGGAGCACCGCATCAATTTCCTTGCGGCCATCGGCGATGCCACGTTGCGCCCGCTGCTGGCGGTGCTGGATGAACGCGGCGCGCAGGAGATCCAGCATCTGAGCCTCATCGGCGCTGTGGGCATGCCTACCGGGGCCGATGTCAAGGAACGCCTGCTCAAGACCCACCTGCCCCAGGCGCGTTTTGTGGACATCATCGGTGGCTCTGAAATCACGGGAATTTCTTTTCAGATGTACACAAGCCGAGATGCCGTGTTCAACAAGGTCACCTTCCCGGTTTCCGAACGCAATCGCATCATCGATCCAGAGACCGGTGTGCCCGTCGCGCCCGGTGAGATCGGCGAGTTGGCCCGGCGTACCCGCGTGCCGCCTGAGGGTTATTACAAGGATCCCGAGAAAACCCGCAAGTTGATCCGCGAGTTCGGCGGGGAAACCTGGCTGATGAGTGGCGATCTGGCGCGATTGGACGAGTCAGGCGAAACCTTCACCTTCGTGGGGCGCGGCTCGGAATGCATCAATACGGGCGGCGAGAAGGTCTACCCGGAAGAAGTGGAAACCCTGCTGAAGAAAATGCCCGGCGTGGAGCAGGTGGGCCTGACGGCCACGCCAGATATCCAGTATGGGGATCTGGTGACGGCGGTGATTCAGCCGGCCGAAGGGGCCTCGCTGACCGAGGCGGATGTCATGGCGTTTTGCCGCGACAAGATCGCCGGCTACAAGCGGCCGCGGCGGGTGATCTTCGTGGACGTGTTCCCCACCACATTGATCGGCAAGCCCCATTACAAGGCCTTGCGGGATCTGGCCCGACAGACGGCGGCGCTGGCGCCGCTGGCACAGGAAATCACAGGCTGAGCGCGGTGATGCGCGGGAGTTGACGATGATTTTCGGAACCCTTTGGAAATATGTGCGTTTTTCGCTGCCCTTCCTGCTGGGTTGGGCAGCCGTCTATGCCCTGTGGGTGGGGCCGTCCGTGACGATGACCGGGCTGTTGCTCGGACTGACGGTGGTCCTGGCCCTGGAGTGGGGCACAGGGGAAGGGCTCGATACGCCGGAATACGCCCATCCCAGGCTGTTCGTGTGGCTGATGTGGACTTATCTGCCCATCGTGCTGGCGGCGTTTGTGGGCTTCCTCTGGACTCTCGCCCATGCCCGGAATGGGGGTGATCTCTTTGGTCTGGCTGCGGTCATCGCGTCCATCACGGGGTTTGATGCGATGGCGGCACACGCCGGTGACGGCCTGTCGACCTACCTGCTGTCGGCACTGCTGTTCTCTGCCATTACCGGCATTGGCTCGGTGTCGGTGGGGCATGAGCTGGCGCATCGCACCTGGGAGCGGGTTTCGATCAGCATTGCCCGGTTCTGTTCGCTGTTCGGACTATTCACCTACTACGCGGTGGAGCATCCCTACGGTCACCACCTGTCGGTCGGGACGAGGCGCGATTCCAGCACGGCCTTCCGGGGCGAGAGCGTGACGCGCTATTTCCTGCGCACCACCCCGCAGGACTACCAGGTGGCCTGGGAAATCGAGACTGAGCGCCTGAATAAAATGGGCGTGCCGGTGCTGTCCTGGCGCAATCGGTTGTTGCGGGGGTGGGCGGCGGAGGTGGTCTTGCTTGGATTCGTCCTGGCCTTGGCCGGCTGGGTGGGGCTGTTCTGGTTCCTGGTGGCGGCCTTCAACACCCATTTCAGCTACAAGCTCGGCACCTATGCCCAGCATTACGGCATCATCCGCATTCCGGGAACGCCGATTGGCGTGCATCATTCCTGGACGTGCAACAATCGTTTCACTAACTGGTTTTCCGGCAACATCGGCCGACATACCGATCATCATCTGGAGCCCGAGCGGCCGTTCTGGGCGCTGCGGCCCTTCCCGGAAGCCCCGCGCAATCCCTATCCCTATCTGACCCTGCTGCTGGCGGCACTGATTCCGCCCTTGTGGCACCGCATCTGGGTCCCGTCGCTGATCGAGTGGGACGAGCGCTGGGCTTCACCGGCCGAGCGCGAACAGGCTTGGCAGGCCAACATGAGCAGCGGCATTGCCCAACTGATGGCCTACGCCGCCATGCAGCAGGCGGCGATCAATCCGGGGAAGGCCCGATCGACTTCATGAAAGGGCGGCTTCTCGACCAAGGCAGGCGGCTGCGCCAGCGCGCAAGGCGATAGGCTGCCCCATCGAGGGGAAGCAGGGTGAGCCGGTCCAGCCGTCCGCGCTGCAAGGCTGCCAGCAGGGGCGTTAGCCGCTGTTCCAGCGCCATGAGCGCCATGAGCCAGTCTTCCGGGTCTTGCCACAGTGCAGGGCGTAGCAGCTCCTCGATCACCCACAGCAGCGCGCCCGACCCGCCGTCTGAGTGTCCATCGAGCAGAGGTTCATCCCACGTTGACAACAACGGCAAGCCCACTGCCCGGGCGAGTCCCTGAGCCAGTGGCGCGCTTCCCACAATGGCGGCGAAAGGCCGCTGCCAGTGGCTTGGCAGCGGACCTTCTCCCCAGAGCCACAGGCTGTTGACGGGCAGTTGACCCAGCCGTTCCCGCGCCTGGTTGACGGGATGCTCGTGCAGCACCATCTGGATTTCGGTCAACAGCCGCTTGAGTCGTGGCGCGTCGGGGCCGGTGGGCGACCAAGGCTGCGCCCCCATGGCAAGGCCGGCGCTGTGGGGCAGGGTCAGAATCGACAAGGGCGCGGGCAATTCCAGGTACCAGCGTCCGGGTGTGGCCGCCATCAGCCTCATCTGCTCGGGCTGCAGCGCTTCGTTCAGGCTCGCCACCAGTGCCGCGCTTTCTTCGCGATCCAGATCAAGGCGCGCCTGATCGAAGTGGATGTGATGATGCGTGCCGGCCTGCACGTGCAGGGGGTCGGCCCGTAACAGCGGCTGGTTGGGCCGCTGACCGGTATCGGCCCAGAATGAGAGAGCCGCCCAGGGTGGGGGGTCGGCGTCCGTGAACAGCCCGGTGAGGGCGTGTTCGTAAACGGCCGCGGGATTGTTCCGGCGCTGGGCGCGGGCGAACAGGCGATCCAGGGTCGGCGTGGCGGGAAAGTCCGCCACGCCCCGGGGGGGCTGGGCCAGTCCCGGAATCATCAGGGTCACGGCCCGGGTCGTCATGGCGATGCCTCAGCCGAGATGGGGCAGGATGGCCTGTTTAACCGCCTGTTGTTCCGCGGCGATGCGGATGACGGGCCCCTGCATGCGGGCAATGGCGAGATCAGGATCCTTCAGGCCGTGGCCGGTGAGCGTGCAGACCACGGTGCTGCCCCGCGCTATGCGGCCGGCGCGGATGTCCGTCAATGCGCCTGCCAGGGACACGGCAGAGGCCGGTTCGCAGAAAATCCCCTCGCGGCGGGCCAGATACTTCTGGGTTTCCACGATTTCGTCATCGGAAAAAGCGGCAAACCAGCCGCCCGATTCCTGCTGCGCAGCCAGCGCGCCATTCCAGCTCTGGGGATTGCCGATGCGGATGGCGGTGGCCACTGTCTCCGGGTTGGCCACGGGCCCGCCGTGCAGGAAAGGCGCCGCACCAGCCGCCTGATAGCCCAGCATGCGCGGCCGGGCGGTAATGATCGGTTCGCGTGGATAGGGGCATTGTCCGCCGCAATGGCTGCAGGCCACGGTGGTGAACGCGCCGCTCCCGGACGCCAGTTCCGAGTAGCCGATCCAGTAGGCGGTGATGTTGCCGGCATTGCCCACGGGCAGGCAGTGATAATCCGGCGCTTGCCCCAAGGCTTCGACGATTTCAAAGGCGGCAGTCTTCTGGCCCTGCAAACGATAGGGATTGATGGAGTTGACAATGGTGATGGGGGCCTGGGTCGCGACTTCCTGCACCAGACGCATGCCGTCGTCGAAGTTGCCCTCGATTTGCAGAACCACCGCCCCATGAGCCATGGCCTGAGCCAGTTTGCCCAAGGCGATCTTGCCCTCGGGGATGAGGACAAAGGCGGTGATGCCGGCGCGCGCGGCATAGGCTGCCGCCGAAGCCGAGGTGTTTCCGGTGGAGGCGCAGATGATCGCCCGGCTGCCCTGGGCCACTGCCTGAGTGACCGCCACGGTCATGCCGCGGTCCTTGAAAGTACCCGTGGGATTGAGCCCCTCGAATTTGGCATAGAGGGCGAGATCGCCGCCCAGGTCGCGCTCGACGTTGGATAGCCGAATCAACGGCGTTTGCCCTTCGCACAGGCTCACGGCGGGCACATCGGCGGGCAGCGGCAAGCGGTCACGGTATTTGTCGATCAGTCCGATATAACGGGAAACGGTGGCCATGGCTGCCTCGGGTGAAATGGGGTGGGTGTTACCAAATGCCGTTGGCTTGGACCCGGATGCGGGTAATGGGTCCACGCACATTGGCCAGCCGGGACATGGCGTCCAGGGCCTGGTTCATGGCGCGTTCCCACGCCCGATGGGTGAGCAGGATGATGGGCATGGTGTCGGGACGGTTGGGATCGGGGCGCTGCAGCATGGCTTCGATGCTGATTTCGTGATCGGCGAGGATGCGGGTGATGTCGGCCATGACCCCGGGATGATCCTCCACCAACAGGCGCAGGTAATAGGCGGAATGGATGGCTTCCAGGGGGCGCAGCGGCAGATCGGCAATGGCGCCCGGCCGCACGCCCAGATAGGGCACCCGGTGATCGGGATCGGCCGACAAGAGGCGCAATACATCCACCAGATCCGCCACCACGGCGGAAGCGGTGGGCAGGGCGCCGGCACCGGCGCCATAGAACAGGGTTTCCCCCACCGCATCGCCATGCACCAGGATGGCATTCATGACGCCGTCCACCCGGGCCAGCAGTTGACGCTGGGGAATCAGGGTCGGATGGACCCGCAGTTCCACGGCTTCCTCATCGCGACGCGCGATGGCCAGGTGTTTGATGCTGTATCCCAGGGCTTCGGCATAGCCGATGTCCTCGGCGCTGATGGTCCCGATGCCTTCGGTCGCAACCCCCGCAAAGGCCAGCGGGGTACCGAAGGCAATGGCCGCGAGGATGGCCAGCTTGTGGGCCGCATCGATGCCGTCGATATCGAAGCTGGGGTCGGCTTCGGCATAGCCCAGCGCCTGGGCCTGCGCCAGCGCCTCGCTGAAGCCGAGCCCGCGGTCGCGCATTTCGGTCAGGATGTAGTTGGTGGTGCCGTTGACGATGCCGGAAACGGATTCGATGCGATTGCCGGCCAGGGCCTCGCGGATGGCTTTGATGATGGGGATGCCGCCACCAACCGCCGCCTCGAAGGCGACGATGACGCCGTGTCGGTCGGCGGCGGCGAAGATCTCGTTGCCATGCTGGGCGATCAGTGCCTTGTTGGCGGTAATCACATGCTTGCCGGCAGCGATGGCACGTAATATCCAGGCCCGCGTGGGCTCGCAGCCGCCCACCAGTTCCAGCACGATGTGAATGGCGGGATCGTCCAGGATCTCACCGGGATCGATGGTCACGGCTACGTCCGCCGCCTCGGCGGGGCGCGGCTTGGCCAGATCGCGCACCAGGGCGCGGCGCACCTGTACCCGGCGCCCGGTGCGCCGTTCGATGGCATCCGCGTGTCGCTTGAGCAGTTGGAGGGTGCCGCCGCCCACCGTTCCCAGCCCCAGCAGGCCGATGTTCACTGTGTCCATGGCGGTTTCCTCAGGCCGGACCACGCCGGAACAGGCGGCGCATCTCGCGCACTGCCTGACGGGTACGATGTTCGTTTTCGATCAGACCGAAGCGCACATGGTCGTCCCCATATTCGCCGAAGCCAACCCCCGGCGATACCGCGACCTTGGCCTCGTTGAGCAGCAGCTTGCTGAATTCGATGGACCCCATGTCGCGGTAGCGTTCGGGAATCGGCGCCCAGACGAACATGGTGCCGCGGGGTTTTTCCACGTCCCAGCCCAAGCGGTTGAGTCCCTCACACAGGACGTCCCGACGCACCTCATAGGTTTGCCGGATTTCCTCGACGCAGTCCTGCGGACCTTCCAGTGCGGCGATGGCGGCCACCTGGACCGGTGTGAAGATGCCGTAATCCAGGTAGGACTTCATCTTTGCCAGTGCCGCCACCAAGGTCGGGTTGCCGCACATGAAGCCGACCCGCCAGCCGGGCATGTTGTAGCTTTTCGATAGGGTGTAGAACTCCACCGCCACATCCTTGGCACCCGGAACCTGCAGGATGGACGGCGCCACATAGCCATCGAAGACCAGGTCCGCATAGGCCAGGTCGTGAATCACCCAGATCTGGTGCTCACGGGCGATCGCCACCACTTTCTCGAAGAAATCGAGATCCACGCACTGGGTGGTGGGATTGCCGGGGAAGTTCAGCACCAGCATCTTGGGCTTGGGCCAGGAATTGCGGATGGCCTGTTCGAGTTCGGCGAAGAAATCGACCCCCGATACCAAGGGCACATGGCGGATGTCGGCGCCGGCGATGACGAAGCCGTAGGGGTGGATGGGGTAGGCGGGGTTGGGCACCAGCACGGAATCTCCGGGCCCCACCGTGGCCAGCGCCAGATGGGCCAGGCCTTCCTTGGAACCGATGGTGACGATCACCTCGGTCTGCGGATCGAGGTCGACCCCGTAGCGGCGTTGGTACCAGTTTGCCATCGCCCGGCGCAGGCGCGGAATGCCACGGGACTGGGAATAGCGGTGGGTGTCGCCGCGCTGCACGGCCTCGACGAGCTTGTCCACGATATGCTGGGGCGTGGGCTGGTCGGGGTTGCCCATGCCGAAGTCGATGATATCCTCACCCCGGGCCCGCGCGGCATTCTTGAGTTCCGTCACAATGGCGAAAACGTAGGGCGGCAACCGTTGAATGCGGGGGAAATCTTCGATCACTGGCTATGGTCCACGTGGGGCCCGGGGGCGGCGCGGGCGAATTGTAAAACCGTCAAACCTAATGATCGCACGCGCCACTGTCAATTGTTCTGCAGGGAGATGCCACACCATGAAGCTGCACCAGGACAGCCCCTATGCCCTGAACCGGATTCGCGGCTATGGGCCAGCAGAAATCCGCATCAACGACACTGTTTATCACCAAAGCCTGATCGTGGCGCCGCAGGCATTGGAACTCGATGATCTCCCCAATGCGCTTGCGCAGTTCGGCGCGCAGCATCTGACGCGATTGCTCGCACATGGGCCGGAAATCATTCTCCTGGGTACGGGACCGCGGTTGGCCTTTCCGTCGCGCGAACTGCTGCTCGACGCGCAGGAGCGGGGGGTGGGGATCGAGGTGATGGACACCGGCGCGGCCTGCCGCACGTTTAACGTCCTGCTCGCGGAGGATCGCATCGTAGTGGCCTTGCTGTTGCTGGAGAAATGAGCTTGCCCTGATCGCTGCCGAATACGTTGGGGAAAACAGCGCGCTCCTGTTTCTTCATCGTGGTCTCGGCATTTTCGAGCGGGCTCGCAGCGTATCGAGTTCTTCGAGCAGGTCAGCCACCAGTGCCGCTAGTTCAGGAACCGCCTCGAAATCGCGCTCGATCTGTCGCATGCGCCGAATGCGATGCAAAGCCGAGACAGGCAGTCGCCAGTCGCCTGCCGTCCGAGCAACATTCGGAAACAGCCCCAGCTCAATGCGGGAGATCAGCCAGGTGCTTTCCACCCGAGAGATGGCCACCAATTGTTCAAGGGTCAATTCATCCTGCATCAGCCCATCATTGGCATCGATATCGTGGTTGGTCATGGGTCAGTTCCTCTGTCTCGGATCGAAAGCCAGCTCGCGCGCCATGGTTTCATAGAGTTCGCG
>JBAUIG010000156.1:0-6323 GCA_049682735.1 Candidatus Macondimonas sp.
CGGCCGTGGTCGGTTTCCCCCATCCCGTCAAGGGCCAGGGCATCCACGCCTATGTCACCCTGATGGAAGGCATCGATCCCGACCCCGCGCTGGAGGACGAACTGAAAGCCCTGGTGGCGCGGGAAATTGGCCCCATCGCCCGGCCTGACGTGATCCAGTTGGCGCCGGGTCTGCCCAAGACCCGCTCGGGCAAGATCATGCGTCGCATCCTGCGCAAGCTTGCCGCCGGCGAGACCGAGGGGCTGGGCGACACCTCCACCCTGGCCGATCCCGGCGTGGTGGACAGCCTCAAGCCACCCGAGCAGAAGAACGAATGAGAAAATCTGCCCGAGTGGCCGACAGCATTCAGATCATCAGGCAAGTAAAACCGATACCCGCCGGGAACTGATCGCAAACACAAGGGTCATCTTGAAGGCGCTGTGTCGTGCGCCCTATTAGGAGTTTTTCCATGCAGCAAGCGCCAATCAGCGAGAGCCCCCCCGACCTGAGGGAGCGCTATGGCGAAGTGCGTGGATTGTCGGAATTCCTGTGCGCCCCGCTCACCGTCGAGGACATGGTGATCCAATCCATGCCGGACGTCAGCCCCCCCAAATGGCACCTGGCGCACACCAGCTGGTTTTTCGAGACCTTCATCCTGACACCCAATCTGCCGGCTTATCGTCCGTTTCATCCTCGCTACAGCTATCTTTTCAATTCCTACTACAACCAGCTCGGACCGTTTCACGCCCGCGCCCGGCGCGGCCTGCTGGCCCGTCCCACCACCGACGAAGTGCTCGCCTACCGGGCGCATGTGGACCGGCACCTGCTCGCCCTGCTGGACACACTGGACGCGGCGGGCTGGGCGCGTCTGGCGCCATTGCTGGAACTCGGCCTCAACCACGAGCAGCAGCACCAGGAACTGCTGCTGATGGACGTGAAGCATAATTTTCACGCCAACCCGCTGCGCCCGGCCTATCGCGAGGATCTGCAGCAAACCGCGCCAAGGGCGGCCGAGCCGCTCGAGTTCCTCGCCTGCGACGGCGGTATGGTACAGATCGGCCACGGCGGGCCGGGTTTCGGATTCGACAACGAAACACCGCGCCACCGCGTTTTCCTCCAGGCGTATCGGCTGGCCGATCGCCTGGTGACCTGTGGCGAATACCTCGATTTCGTCACCGCGGGTGGTTATCAAACGCCCGAACTGTGGCTGTCGGACGGCTGGGCCACCGTGCAGGCGCGCGGCTGGACGGCGCCGCTGTACTGGGAGCAGGGCGATGACGGCTGGCAGGTGTTCACTCTGGGCGGCCTGCGTGCGCTCGATCCGGCTACGCCGGTCAGTCATCTGAGCTTTTACGAAGCCGACGCCTATGCCCGCTTCGCCGGCCGGCGCCTGCCGACGGAGTTCGAGTGGGAGGCGGCTGCCCGAACGATCGCCGCCCCGGCCGGCGGCAATTTTCTGGACCAGGACCGGCTCGAAGCCCAGCCGGCCGGGGCCCGCGCCGGCTTCAAACAGCTGTTCGGCGATGTGTGGGAGTGGACCGCCAGCGCTTACCTGCCCTACCCGCGCTACCGGCCGGCCGAGGGCGCCGTCGGCGAGTACAACGGCAAGTTCATGTCCGGCCAGATGGTGCTGCGCGGCGGCTGTTGCCTGACCCCGGCCGATCACCTGCGCGCCACGTACCGCAATTTCTTCCCACCCGATGCGCGCTGGGCCTGCACGGGCCTACGCCTGGCGGAGGACGCATGAATACGCTCGCCAAACTGCGCCTGCACGATCTCGCCCCGGAACAGGAAGACTTTCGCAGCGCTGTGCTGCAAGGTCTGTCCAAGCCGCACAAGAGCCTGCCGTGCAAGTTCTTTTATGATGCGGTCGGCTCCGCCCTGTTCGACAGGATTTGCGAACAGCCGGAGTACTACCCGACACGCACCGAGATCGACATACTCACCGAAGCGGCGCCCCAGATCGCTGCTTTGGCCGGCCGTGGCGGTGTGCTGGTGGAATACGGCAGCGGCAGCAGTCTTAAAACCCGATTGCTGCTCGATGCCCTGACGCCGGACGTGTACATGCCGATCGACATCTCGCGCCAGCACATGCTGGACGCCTGCCACACGCTCGCGCAGGACTATCCGGCCCTGCACCTGATGGCCGTTTGCGCCGACTACACACGACCGTTCACGTTGCCGCGCGTGATGCGCGGCGGGCAGCGCCGGCTGGCCTTCTTCCCCGGCTCCAGCATCGGCAACTTCGCGCCGCTGGAGGCGTTGCAGTTCTTGAAGAACGTCGCCCAGCAGCTGAACCGTGGCGATGGCCTGCTGATCGGTGTGGATCTCAAGAAAGACCCAGCCATCCTGAACGCCGCCTACAACGATGCCGCCGGCGTCACCGCCGCCTTCAACCTCAACCTGCTGGCCCGCTGCAACCGCGAGCTGGAGGCCGATTTCGACCTGAGCGCCTTCGCTCATCGCGCCAGCTACAACGCCACCGCCGGGCGCATCGAAATGCATCTGGACAGCCTGTGTGCGCAGACCGTTGTGGTAGCCGGGCGAGCCTTCACTTTCTCCGAGGGCGAGTCGATCCACACCGAGAATTCGTACAAGTACCACGCCGATGAATTCCGGCACCTGGCCGCGCAGGCCGGCTTCGCACCGCTGCAGACCTGGACCGACGCCGCCGGACTCTTCAGCGTGCACGTCTTACAGAAACCCGCGGATTGTACCATAAGAAATGAAACACAAATAAGGCTTGACCGCCGGGTCAAGCCTTTTATTTTTGGCTGGGGGACTAGGATTCGAACCTAGGTTGACGGAGTCAGAGTCCGTAGTCCTGCCGCTAGACGATCCCCCAAAAGCAAAGCCGCGTTCTCCGCTTCCGCTGGGAAGGGAAAACCCGCGATTAACGCTTGGAGTATTGCGGTGCGCGGCGAGCCTTGTGCAGGCCGACCTTCTTGCGCTCCACCTCGCGCGCATCGCGTGTCATGAAGCCGGCGCGGCGCAATGCAGGCTTGTTCGCCTCATCATAGGCGACCAAGGCGCGACTGATGCCGAGACGGATTGCGCCGGCCTGGCCGCTCATTCCACCGCCGCCAACCAGCACACGGACATCAAACTTGTCCGATACTTCCATCAACTCAAGCGCCTGACGAGTCACCATGCGCGAGGTATCGCGACCGAAATAGTCTTCAAGCGTCTTGCCGTTGACCTCGATCCGGCCCGAGCCGCGAACCAGATAAACCCGCGCGCTCGCGCTTTTGCGACGACCAATACCGAAGTAATGTTGTTCAGCCATGAATCTTAGGTTCCACTCGCTGGATGGGGCACCGGATCAAAGATCCAGGGGTTTGGGTTGCTGGGCCGTGTGGATGTGCTCGCCACCGGCGAAAATCCGCAGTTTCTTGATCATTGCGCGACCCAGGCGATTCTTCGGCATCATGCCGCGCACTGCAATCTCCAGCGCACGCTGGGGGTGCTCGGCGAGCAGCTTCTCCAGGGTGGTGGACTTCATGTTGCCGATGTGGCCGGTGTGGTGATGATAAGTCTTGTCTTTCAATTTGTTGCCGGTCACGCGAATCTTTTCGGCGTTGACGACCACAATGTAATCACCCGTATCCACATGAGGCGTAAATTCCGGCTTGTGCTTGCCGCGCAGGCGATCGGCGATCGCGGTGGCCAAGCGACCCAAGGTCTTGCCATCGGCATCGACCAGATACCAGTCCTGGGTGACCGTCTCAGATTTTGCAGAAAACGTTTTCATGATGCTCGAGCCGCTCCGGGCAGTCTATTTCGCACTGTCAGGGTGGATGGGCAAACCGCCGCCATCGCCGAACCCTGGAAAAGGGGAGGATTTTACAAGCAGGCGATGCCTTTGGCAATGCAGAAGTCAGATCCGCAGCCGTTCGACCACCTGTCCCTGCACTAAATGCTGTTCGATGATGGCGTCCACGTCGCTCGTATCCCGGCAGCGATACCAGACTCCCTCGGGATAGACGACCACGGCGGGACCCTGTTCGCAGCGCTCCATGCAGCCCGCCTGGTTGATACGCACCTTCCCCGGACCATTCAGACCCAGCTCCGATATGCGCTGTTTTGCATACGCCCGGAGCTTTTCGGAACCGCAGCCGCCACAACTGGGCCGCGGTGCATCGGGCGCCCGGACGTTGGTGCAGAAGAACACATGATGGCGATAAAAACCCAAGGATCTGTTCCTCAATCGGCAATCCGGCGTCATTCTACCGCGCCCCGATTCTCCGTGGCTTTCAGTGACTGAATGTCAGGCAGAGCCGTATCCAGGATCAGGCTGCCGAAGAGAATCGCTGCCCCCAGTGATCCGCTTTGGCGTGACTATCCATCCGGTATTCCATGAATTTGGCGCCGAAACCGACTAATGAAACCAACCTACCGCACAATTGATGGCTTATGATCACGGCCACCCCGGATTTTGAAAAAATGGCACTGGCGCAGACCGCGAGCATAGGCGATGCAGGCCGCCATTGCTGACTCCGAACTGCGCTGGCAGGCCGGCTGAAACAGAACCACGGATGGAAAACACCATGTTGGCAGAGAATGAACCCGGCGTTCGACTGGTGCTGCTGCGCCACGGCGAACCCGAGGGCGGCGCGCTGTATCGGGGCCGGCGGGACGATCCCCTGAGCGCTGTGGGCTGGGACCAGATGCGCATCGCCGTCGCACGCATCCCAAGCTGGCAAGGCATCGTGACCTCTCCGCTGCGCCGCTGCGCGGTCTTTGCCGAGGCGCTGGGAGGCGAATTGGATCTTCCCGTACATCATGAGCCCCGCTTGCAGGAACTGGATTTCGGAATCTGGGAGGGACGCACGGCGGATGCCATTTTGGCCGACGATCGCGCGCAGTTGATGGCCTTCTGGCGTGATCCGGTACGTCATCCGCCACCCCAGGGCGAAACCATGGATGCCTTCGCGGCCCGCATCGGCGCCGCTTTCGAAGAGTGGCGCGAACGGATGATCGACGGGCCCTGGTTGTGGGTCATCCATGGTGGGGTGATCCGGGTGCTTTTGACGCAGTTATTGGGCATGCCGCTCACCCATATGCTGCGCATCGAAGTGCCCTATGCCTGCCGCTCGACCCTCATCCTCGGCGATGGGCCGCCGCGCCTGCTGGCCCATGGTTCCATGAATCCATGAAGGGATTGCGCCTGGCGCTGGGCTTCCTCACGCGCCTGCCCGTTCCCGCGCCGCCCACCTACGATCCCGCGACCATCGGCGCTTCACTGGCCTGGTACCCCGTCGTGGGGGCCATGATCGGGCTGCTGCTCTGGGTCGGCTCCGCCCTGCTCGCCTTGCTCCTGCCCGCTGCACCGGCAGTCAACGCCGTCCTGCTGGTGATGCTGTGGGTATGGCTGAGCGGCGGCCTGCATCTGGATGGACTGGCCGATACAGCCGATGCCGATGCCGCGGGAGGAGACGCCACGCGCCGACTTGCCGTACTCAAGGACCCGAACGCAGGACCTGCCGGGGTCACCGCTGTGGTGCTGGTGCTGCTGCTCAAGACGGCCACGGTGATGAGCCTGCTCGACACCAGCACCGGTTTATTCCCGGCCCTGCTCGTCGCCCCGCTGGTGTGTCGGGCCTTGGTCGTTGTGGCCTTCCTCACCACGCCCTACATTCGAGCGGGTGGGCTGGGGGAAGCCCTT
Source organism: Candidatus Macondimonas sp. (assembly GCA_049682735.1). Classification (GTDB taxonomy): domain Bacteria; phylum Pseudomonadota; class Gammaproteobacteria; order UBA5335; family UBA5335; genus Macondimonas. The sequence goes on from JBAUIG010000156.1 coordinate 5,645, forward strand.
GCCGGGCAACACGATCGCCGTGCCTGCCTTGCCAGCCTCGGAATCACGACACTCTTGATCATCATCCTGTGTGGACCTGCGGCGGCCGGCACGATCCTGTTACTGGCCGGTGGCTTCCTGCTGTATTGGCGCGACGCGGCCTTGCGTCATCTGGGCGGATTTACCGGCGATCTGGCTGGCGCGCTGGTGGAGCGCGGCGAAGCGCTGACGCTGCTGGCGTGCGTCGTGGTCCTGGCCGGAAGTTGAGGCGCGCCGAATCAATGCATCAGCAATGTGGAGATTGAACGCCGTCGCAATCCCGTGACATGCTCGAACCAAACTGAAAACAAGCTGGCGTCCCCATTCGGGACAGCCGGAAACAAAGGAGGAGACCCATGCAGGATATTCGGGGCAAGATTGCGGTGGTGACCGGCGCAGGCAGCGGCATCGGAAGGGCGACGGCCACCCGGCTGGCCCAGGCCGGCTGCGCGCTGGCGCTGGCCGATATCAACGCCGAAGCGCTCGCGCCGGTGGCAGCGTCTCTCAAGACCCATGGGATTGCAGTGAGCACCCATACGGTCAATGTGGCCGACAAGACCCAGATGGCGGCCTTTCCCGATGCGGTGCTGGCGGCCCACGGCGCGGTGCACATCGTCATCAACAACGCGGGAGTGATGGTGGCCGACCCGCTGGAAACCCA
>JBAUIG010000157.1:0-14251 GCA_049682735.1 Candidatus Macondimonas sp.
GGGCGCATCGAGCGCGCCTGCTTCAGCGCCTGGGGCTGTCCGGCCACCCTGGCGGTCGCCGCGTGGACAGCCCAGTGGCTGGAAGGCCGGGATCTGGTGGCCGCAGCCGCATTGACCGGCGCCGAAATGGCCGAGGCGCTGGAACTCGCCGGTGCCCGCCGCGGCGTGGCACTGACGGTGGAGGACGCCCTGCGGGCCGCATTGGCGGCTCAGCTTGGCGCAGGGATGTCGACGCAATCGGTGAGGTGCTAAGTGTGTCGGAACTGAACGATCCCCGCGTGTTCATGGCGGCCGAGCGCACCCTGCTGGCCTGGAACCGCACCAGCCTCACCCTCATGGCCTTCGGCTTTGCGGTGGAACGCTTCGGCCTGTTCACGCACATGCTGTTGGCCCATCCGGGCGAACCGATCCCCCGAGGTGGTTCGTTCTGGGTCGGGCTGGCCTTCATCGCCTTGGGCGTGCTCGCCTCCCTGGGCTCGGTCCATCAGTACCACCGCGTGCTCGCCACCCTGCGGCCGGTGGAGATTCCCAAGGGCTACGCCGTGCATCTGGGGACGGTGCTCTCCATCGCCGTCGGCCTGCTAGGACTGGGGCTGATTGTTCACCTGGGTCTGCAAGCCGGCACAATTCCCACAGCATCCGGCATGCTCGGGCGGTAACTGCTTCTATACTCCCATTGTGTCTTGTGACGGGGCGGTTTCCAGATGGTGTCATCAACATCTGTTTTTGGGGTGTATGGTCATATTTGACGTGCTGGTAAACCACACATTAGCTTGGCTGGGCAGAATCTTGGACACTAGCGAGGCGTAAAACAAGACGCATTTTGTGGTGTCCATTTGGAAATGAGATGCTATTGGCGAGAGTGACTCCGATTTCAATCCTTCTTTGATGACTCAATGAGCACTCAACTTGGCAGTCTGCGGCAAGGCCAGAGGCTGACTGTAGTTTGCACCATTAAAGGCCTAATGATGAATGTGATCGGTGAAGACTGCATCATCAGATAGAATTTAACAATTATCTGCAGGCTGGCTGCCCTGACGGGCCAGAGCTTAAACGTTAGAAATCATTACCTCCGAGCGCGTTGGAATGTTTGGAACCTGCATCCTCTGCCTAGATTCAAGCAAGCCTCTGACTAAAGAGCATATCTTTCCAGAAGCCGTCGGGGGAAGGATTTCCAAGTATCTCCTCTGCAAGCCTTGCAATGACAAATTGGGGCATTGGGTCGATGGTCCCTATGTCGATCAAAAGCACATTCAACTTGCCCGAGCTACATACAAGATTCAAGGAAAGACGGGAAAGGTGCCGCAGCCGTTTTCTGATACTTTCTCTCTCGACGATTCAGAATTTACACAGAAGATAAAGTTAGATTCGAATTTTTCACCAATAGTTGTGCCACAGGCGCCAAAGGTATCGATTACCGAAAATGGAGGAATTCGCCTTAATCTGTCCTGTGACGTAAGGGACAAGGAAAGGATACCGCAAGTTATCAGGGCCACCCTTTCCCGGTTTTTTAGATCAGCTGCAGGGATGCGTTTTGGTTTGTCTGAGGAAAAGAAAGAAAAAGCGATCCGGTGGATTATTGAAGAAGCAAAAGAAGTTCCATCGAAGTCCGAGCAAATACAATCGCCCTTGGAAGGTAGTTGGGCAATTGATCTCAAAGCGCTATTTACTGAGCATATTAAGGTTATTTACGAAGTTTGCTGCGTTGAGTTCGGTGAGCATTTCCGAGATGACGCGTCCGCGCAACGACTTAGAATGTTTCTTCAAGCTCAATGTACTGAAGACCCCGAACCGTGGGACTTAAATGAGGTTACTAAACATCTACATGTTGCTCTGCAGGTTCCACCTGATATTGATGGATTTATCAACTATCTGACCGACAATAACCCGCACGCGTACCATGTTGCTATAGTTACCGCTACCGGAGTGATCTGCTCAATGCTTGGTAGGGGTGCCGTTTTTCACATCCAAGACTTCCAGCATATTGCGGCTTTCTCAGATATTGCAAAGGTCTATCTGAGCAGCATCAATGACGGTAGATCGGGCGTATTTACACTCGGCGAGTTGATCATCAATTCCAATGAGTTATAACCTTGAGCGCCGGGACGCTCAGCCTATCGGCGGCGCGTCCCTGAACTTCACGTTAGGTTTTAAAAAAGGGGTACATATGTGTAACGAGGTTAATTGCACTTCCATTGAAGAAGTCCGCTTGAACATCGACCGCATAGACCGTCTGATTGTCGCCCTTCTGGCTGAACGTGGGATCTGTGTGAAACAAGCGGCTCGGTTCAAGAAAACCACGGACGATGTAAAGGCGCCTCATCGCGTCGAACAGGTTATTGCCAAGGTTACGGCGCTATCGCAAGAGTTGGGTGCAAACCCCTCTGTTACAGAGCAGGTTTACCGCGCAATGATTTCGGGTTTCATTAACGCGGAGTTGACTGAACATGCAGCGCTCAATACCAAGGGGGCCAAAACCTAAACCGGCGTTCGAGCGGCACGCTCTCCTCAAAACCATCCTGCTGGCCTACAGTAGCGGCGCTCTTCTTCGTTAGATCGGCCCTTCCTCATGGCTCTCTTTCTTGCCCGCGGGTGTCATCCTCTTAAACTTCAAACGTTCCTGAAATCACCGGGCAGGCTGTCCCGATAAAGCGCTTCGACTTTCTGGCGCGCCCAGGGGGTGCGGCGCAGGAAGTTGAGGCTGGACTTGATGCTCGGGTTGTCATTGAAACAGCGGATTGTGATCAAGCTGCCCAGTTCCGCCCAGCCGTAGCGGGCCACCAGTTCATTCAGCATCATTTCCAGGGTGATGCCGTGCAAGGGATCGTTGGGATGTTCGCGTGTCATGCAGTGCTCACTTTCAGACAAATTGGCCGGCGGCATGCCCCGACGACCAGGCCCATTGAAAATTGAAACCGCCCAGCCAGCCGGTGACATCGACCACCTCGCCGATGAAATACAGGCCGGGTTGCCGCCTGCTTTCCAAGGTGCGTGAGGAGAGCTCACGGGTATCGACCCCGCCCAGGGTCACCTCGGCGGTGCGGTAGCCCTCGGTGCCGGAGGGTTTCACGGTCCAGGCCTGCAGGTCATCGGCCAGCTGATTGAGCGCCGCATCGGGAATATCGGCAATGGCGGTTTCCGCCCAGGCGGGCCAGAACAAGGATTGCAGCTCCAGCACCAGTCCTCGGGCGAGGCGCTCGCCCAGCAAGGTGCGCAGCAGCGATCGCGGCTGGGCCTTTTTCCGCAGCCTGAGCCAATCCTGGGCAGACTCGCCCGGAAAAAGATCGATGCGGATCGGCGCGCCCAAGGGCCAGTAATTCGAAAGTTGCAGGGCGGCCGGCCCGCTCAGGCCCCGATGGGTGAACAGAATGTTCTCGCGAAAGCATGCCGCGGGCACGCTCAGGGCTGCCTCCACCGCCAGTCCGGAGAGACGCTCGCTGATGGCCTTGAAGCCATCGCTGAAAGTGAACGGCACCAGCCCGGCGCGCGTCGGCAGGACGGTGTGGCCGAATTGACGCGCGATGTCATAGCCGAAGCCGCTGGCGCCCATCTTGGGAATCGACAGGCCCCCGGTGGCGACCACCAAGGATGCGGCGCTGAACTCGCCTTGGTCGGTGTCCAGCCGGAAGCGGGCGCGGGCCGGGTCATCGCTGGCGGCTTTTTCGGTCATCGCATCGCCACCGACGGGTGCCTGGACCGTGTGCACCGTGCACTGGGTGTGGATACGGACCCCAACCTGCGCGCACTCGTCCACCAGCATGGAAAGAATGTCCTTTGCCGAATCGTCGCAGAACAACTGGCCGTGGCGGCGCTCGTGATAGGCAATGCCGTGCTTCTCGACCAGTGCGATGAAATCCCAGGGGGTATAGCGGCCCAGTGCGGAAATGCAGAAATGCGGATTGGCCGAGAGAAAGTTTGCCGGTTCGACGAGGCGGTTGGTGAAATTGCAGCGGCCGCCGCCGGACATCAGGATCTTCTTGCCGATCTTGTTGCTGCCCTCGAGGATGAGGACGCGCCGACCGCGCTGACCCGCAGTCATGGCGCACATCAGGCCGGAGGCGCCACCACCGACGACGATGACATCAAAAGAGGTCAAGATTCGTTCACTCGATTCACAGGAGGCGGCTCGGGAAGGGCGCCATTATGAACGCGACGTCAGGCTCTGCCAAAACCATGACGGTTAGCTGGATTCGCCCTGGCTTATTTCAACGCTTTGCTGGCCGCAGCCAAGCCGAACCAAGCGCTTGACCGGCTAGCAGTCGCCAGGGCTTGAGAATGGCGCAGTTCGGACCCATGTTGTAGGCAACGACGGAGGTGCTGCATGTCACGTGAGGAATTCAATGGCTGGATGTGGGAGGAAGCCCAGCGCCTGCTGGAGCGGGCCGACCGGCTGCAGCGCCGGTTTTTCCATCCGTTGCCGGGCAGCGCGCAAAACCCATGTTGGGCGCCCCCGGTGGACGTAGTGGAAACGGCATCTGGTGTGACCATCGTGGTGGCGCTACCTGGCGTGGCAGCGGATCGGATCCAGGTGCGACTGGAGGCCGACGGCTTGCGCATCGCCGGCGAGCGGCCTTTGCCGATGGGTGCACGCGAGGGCCGGATTCATCGCCTGGAGATTCCCTTCGGACGGTTCGAACGGCGCATCGTGCTGCCGCCGGGCAACTGGGTCCTGCAGCCGATGCAGACGGTCGATGGCTGCCTGTCGATTCGTCTGCAGCGTTCGCATGATGTGCTTTGAGGAGATGCCATGAATTCCCCTATCGATCACAGCGCCGAAGCCGTCGATCAGACCGTACCTGAGGTTGCCCTGGCCGACGACGTCCTGATCATTCTGCCGGTCCGCAACCTGGTGCTCTATCCCGGTATCGTGCATCCGATCACCATCGGGCGGCCCGTTTCCCTCGCTGCAGCCCAGGAAGCCGCCCGCAGCGGTCGGCCGGTGGGTTTGCTGCTGCAGAAAGATCCTGAACAGGAAGATCCCGCGCCCGAGGACCTGTATCGGGTGGGGACGCTGTCCCATATCCTGCGCTACGTCACAGCCCCCGACGGTGGCCACCATCTGGTCTGCCAGGGCGATTCGCGCTTTCGGGTCGTCGATTTCATCACGGGTCATCCCTTTCTTCTCGCTCGCATCGATCGGATCGAGGACCGCACGGATCACTCGCCGGAACTGGAGGCGCGGCTGCTGCTGCTCAAGCAGAAGGCTACCGAGGCCCTCAAGCTCATGCCGCAGACGCCTGCCGAACTGGTCAATGCCGTGCAATCCATGGAATCGGCTGGGGCTCTGGCGGATCTGGTGGCGGGTTACCTGGACCTGAAGCCGGACGAAAAGCAGGCGCTGCTGGAACAGATGGATCTGAAGCTGCGGGTGGACGAGGTGCTCAAGTATCTCAGCCATCGCGTGGAGGTGTTGCGGCTCAGCCGACAGATCAGCGACCGCACCAAGGAGCAGATTGACTCCCGCCAGCGGGAGGCCTTGCTGCGCGAGCAGATGCGTACCATCCAGAATGAATTGGGGGAAGGGCAGGAACGCGAGGACGAACTGCGCGAATTGCGCGAGGCCATCGAGGCCGCCGGGATGCCGGCCGCGGTGCTCGAAACGGTACACAAGGATCTGCGCCGCCTGGAGCGGATGAGCGATGGCGCCGCTGAATATGCCATGCTGCGCACCCACCTCGACTGGATGGTAGAGCTGCCCTGGAACCGCCTGAGCGAGGAGCGCCTGGATCTGGCGCAGGCCCAGACCGTGCTCGATGCGGATCATTACGATCTGGAAAAGGTCAAGCGCCGAATCCTGGAACACCTGGCGGTGCGCAAGCTCAATCCGGAGGGGAAAAGCCCTATCCTGTGCTTTGTGGGCCCGCCCGGCGTGGGCAAGACCTCGTTGGGCCAGAGCATTGCCCGGGCCATGGGGCGTCCCTTCGAGCGCGTCAGCCTCGGGGGCGTGCATGACGAGGCTGAAATCCGCGGCCACCGGCGCACCTACATCGGCGCTCTGCCGGGCAATATCGTCCAGGCGCTGCGCAAGGCCGGCACGCGCAATCCGGTGCTGATGCTGGATGAGATCGACAAGCTGGGCAGTGGCGTCCAGGGCGATCCGGCCTCGGCACTGCTGGAGGTGCTCGATCCTGAGCAAAACGCGACCTTCCGGGATAACTACCTGGGCGTGCCGTTCGACCTGTCGCGGGTGCTGTTCATCGCGACTGCCAACGTGCTGGACCAGATCCCGGCGCCACTGCGCGATCGCATGGAAGTGATCGAGCTGCCCGGCTACACCGAAGAGGACAAGCTGGAGATCGCCCGTCGCTACCTGCTGGATCGGCAGCGGGGCGGTTCAGGACTCACCCCCGAGCAATGCGAGATCACCGATGCGGCGATCGCTGGTGTGATTCGCAGTTACACCCGCGAGGCGGGCTGCCGCAACCTGGAGCGCGAGCTGGGGAATCTGTGCCGGCATGCGGCGCTGAAGGTGGCCATGGGAGAAGAGGGAAGCCAGCGCATCGATGCGCCCGACCTGGCGGCCATCCTGGGCCCTGTGCGCTTCGAACCTGAAACCGCCTCGCGCACCAGCGTGCCGGGGGTCGCCACCGGCCTGGCCTGGACCCCGGTGGGCGGCGAGATCCTGTTCGTGGAGGCCAGTCGGGCGCCGGGCAGCGGACGGCTGATTCTCACGGGCCAGTTGGGTGAGGTGATGAAGGAAAGCGCCCAGGCCGCGCTGAGTCTGCTCAAGGCGCAGGCGGTGACGCTGGGGATCGATCCAGCGGTTTTCGATCGACAGGACATCCACATCCACGTGCCTGCCGGCGCAATTCCCAAGGATGGCCCAAGCGCCGGGGTGGCCCTGTTCACGGCATTGGCTTCCCTGCTGCTGGAGCGGACCGTGCGCCCCGATGTGGCCATGACGGGCGAGATCACCCTGCGCGGCCTGGTGCTGCCAGTCGGCGGTATCAAGGAAAAGGTGCTTGCCGCTCACCGGGCGGGGGTCACCAAGGTGTTGTTACCGGCGCGCAACCGGCGCGACTTCGAGGAAATCCCCGAGTCGGTGCGGCGCAAGATGGCTTTTGTCTGGCTGGAAACCGTGGGCGACGCCCTGACCGAGGCGCTGGAGGTTTCCGCCGTGACCGCGGATCACGCGACGGAATATAGGGCGTGATGTTCCAATCACCGCGCTGCTTGCACGCGCTGGCGGGGAAATACAGTCAAGTGCACCCCGGAAAATCTGGAGAGCCCTCATCATCATCGAAGAAACCAATTGAATCGGCGTCGAGGGGCCATGTTTTCTCCTGTGAGGGGAGGGAAGGTTATACTGCCGCCTCCAACGGAGGCCTAAGTGCCCCGGCCACGCTGCATGCCCCGGTAGCTCAGCTGGATAGAGCGTCCCCCTCCTAAGGGGAAGGTCACACGTTCAAATCGTGTTCGGGGCACCATTCTTCCGGCTGCCGTCATTGACGCGGCGACCCCAGAACTCGGGAGAGGAAATCGCCCATAGCCTGCCAGGCGCGCTCTGCAGTGCGCGCATCGTAGGCCACGCCTTCCATGCCAGCATGACTCGCTTCGGGATTGCTGAAACCGTGTTGGGCGCCTCCGAAAATCACCATTTGCCAGTCTGCACCGGCTGCTTCCATGCCTTGCTGGAATGCTTGTATCTCTTCAGGCTTGATGAAGGGGTCCGCGGCGCCATGCAGAACCAGAACGGCGGATTGGATATTCGACAGATCTTCCGGTTTGGGTGCGGTCAAGCCGCCGTGAACCGAGACCACACCGCGCACGGGCGCGCCGCTAAAGGCCAGTTCGAGCACGGTGGTACCGCCGAAGCAATAGCCCACGGCCGCGATCCGGCTGGGGTCCACGCCACGCTGCCGCATCAGCGCTTCCAGCGCTCCCTCGGCGCGGCTACGAAACAGCGCCTTGTTCTTCACGGCGCCCGCGAGGGAGCCGGCTTCCGCGGGATCATGGGTGCTGATGCCGTTGCCGTACATGTCCGCGGCGAGCACCACGTAACCCTTGGCGGCCAGCGCATCGGCCTGATGCTTGGCAAAGTTGTTGAGTCCCCACCATTCATGAAACACCAGGACGCCGGGACGGGGGCCGGTGAGCCGGTCATCGTAGGTGAGATAACCCATCATCTTCTGGCCGCCCGCCGTGTAAGGGAGGGTCGTTGACACGATTCCCGCGTGTACAGGCGGGGCAATCAGGGCCAATAGCATCAGCGTGGTGATCAGGCGATGTCGCAACATGGAAAGTCTCCTTGGGTTATCGCTGCCCGCAGCTAAAGAAATCTGGCCTGCCGAAGGTCCCTGGGCGTATTCTTGACCGTGAACGGATTGTAAAGAATAGCTCCGCCATCCATCCAATCATTCCGGGGGTCCCGTCATGGCTTTGAGTCCTGCCACGCCGTCCATTCAGCGGATTGCCGTCATGACCAGCGGCGGCGATTCGCCGGGCATGAATGCCTCGATCCGCGCCGTTGTGCGGTATGCACTGCATTTCGGGATCGAAGTCATGGGTATCCAGCGCGGTTATTTCGGTTTGGTGAATGATGATTTGATCCCCCTTGGCGCGCGTGAAGTGGGCGGCAAGATTCAGGAGGGAGGGACTTTCCTGCGCAGCGCGCGCCTGCCCGAATTCAAGCAACCCGAGGTGCAGCAGCGGGCACTGGATGTGCTGGCCCGGCGCCGCATCGGCGGTCTGGTGGTGATCGGGGGGGACGGTTCTCTGGCGGGGGCTACAGCGCTTCACAATCGAGGCTTTCCGGTGGTGGGAATCCCCGCGAGCATCGATAACGACATCATGGGCACCGATGCCACCATCGGCATGGATACGGCGCTGAATACCATCCTGGAGGCAATCGACCGCCTGCGTGACACGGCCAGCAGTCACGGGCGCATCTTCATCGTCGAGGCCATGGGCCGGCATTGCGGTTACCTCGCCTTGATGGCGGGTTATACCGGCGGCGCCGAGTTGATCCATATTCCCGAATTGCCGCTGGAACTCGATGAGATTCTGGCCACGGTCGAGCAGGCCTGGGTCCGCGAGAAGGCGCATGTCATTGTGATGGTGGCGGAGGGCGCGGCCCATTCCGTGGCTGAAATCGCGGCTTACATCGAGGAGAAGCACAAGGGATTCGAATGCCGCGTGACACAGTTGGGGCATGTGCAACGCGGCGGGCGACCGACCCATTTCGACCGTCTGCTGGCCAGTCGCCTGGGCGTCAAGGCCGTGGAATGCCTGCGTGACGGGCAAACTGGCACCATGGTCGGCTTGCAAGGCAAGCAACTGGTGGCGGTGCCCTTGTCCGAGGTGGTGGGACGCAACAAGCGGGCGCCGGCCGAGGAATACCAGATCATCCGCATTCTCGCCCAATAAGATGGTTCACCCGCCCGAAATCGCGAGACGCCCCGCCGCCTGGCCGGAAGAATTGACGCCGGCTGCTGCTCGCGACTTGCAGGAACAATTGCGGACGCGCGTAATCCATGAGGGTCGTCTGGACGACGTGCGTTGGATCGCGGGGGTGGATGTCGCGTTTCCGGCTCAGGGCGCCGTATCACGCGCTGCAGCCGTGTTGTTGAGCTATCCGCAAATGGTACCGGTGGCGGGAAGCGTGGCAGAGTTGCCGACGCGCTTTCCCTATGTGCCTGGACTGCTGTCGTTCCGCGAGTTGCCAGCGCTGTTGGCCGCTCTGGCGGGTTTGCCGGAGCAGCCCGATGTGATTCTGGTGGATGGGCAGGGTGTGGCGCATCCACGCGGCTTGGGCGTGGCAAGCCATCTTGGAGTGATGCTCGATCGTCCGACCATAGGCGTGGCCAAGTCGGTGCTTTGTGGCGCTTATGATGATCCCGCGCCAGAGCGAGGCAGCCAATCCCCTCTTGTTTACAAGGGGGAGGTGATCGGGACGGTCCTGCGGACCAGGGAACGGGTACGACCGGTTATTGTATCCACAGGCCATCGCGTGGGTTTGCCGGAGGCCGTTGCCCTGGTGCAGGCTTGCACGCGCGGCTATCGATTGCCGGAGCCCACCCGTCTCGCCGATCGCTTGGCGGGTGCAGCACCGGGGGTGCCTGTGCTGGGTGCAACGGTTCCGGTGCAATATCGCTCGGACGTTACCACTTCCGATCTCTCTGTCCAGATTTTCTGATCAGCAACCCGGCGATCATGTGCTTTACCGCCGCGAACCTGAACCTTCGCGGGACGGTCATAACAACGTGCCAAGCTTGAAACGCAAGCGGGTTAGCCCCGTTTATTGAGCAACATCCAGTGGCTGCGCGGCGGCCCATGAGGAGAAATCACATGCCTGGTTTTTTGATTCGCCTGTTCGTCACGGCCTTGGCGCTGGGGATCGCTTCGGCCATCGTGCCGGGTCTCACCATCACGGGCTTCTGGACCCTGCTGGGTGCGGCCTTTCTGCTGGGCCTGGTCAATGCAGTGATCCGGCCGATCCTGATTATTCTGACCTTGCCTATCACCTTGCTGACCCTGGGCCTGTTTCTGTGGGTGATCAATGCGGCCATGCTGGGTCTGGTGGCCGCCATGCTGGATGGCTTTGCCATCAGTGGCTTCTTTTCCGCCCTGCTCGCCTCGCTGGTGGTGAGCCTGGTGAGTTGGATGGCGTCCTGGTATGTCGGTCCCACAGGCCAGATCGAGATCATTACGGCGCGCCGTTAAGCACTGGGCATCCCAGGCATGGGTGCCATCTGAAAACCATACTGTTTCGACGCAGGGCGCCGAGGAATCCAGGATGAATTAATTCAGCACTTCACCATGCGTTCAGCCGTGCCGTTCACGCAGTTGCCGGGCGGCCTCGACCATATTCTGAAGGGCAGGGGTCACCTCCTCCCAGCGCCGGGTCTTGAGGCCGCAATCGGGGTTGACCCAGAGGCGATCCAGGGGGATTCCCTGGCTGGCGCGTTCCAGCAGGGCGATCATTTCAGCGACGGATGGCAGGCGCGGCGCGTGGATGTCGTAAACGCCCGGCCCGATTTCGTTGGGGTAGTCGAAGTGCTCGAAGGCCTGCAGCAGTTCCATCTGTGAGCGGGAGGTCTCGATGGTAATGACATCGGCATCCAAGGCGGCGATGGCTTGAATGATGTCATTGAATTCCGCGTAGCACATGTGGGTGTGGATCTGGGTGGCATCATCCACCCCGGCGGAGGCGATGCGGAAGGCGCGTACCGCCCAGTCCAGGTAAGCGTTCCAATCCGCCTGCCGCAACGGCAGGCCTTCCCGGAAGGCGGGCTCGTCGATCTGGATGATGGCGGTTCCGACCGCTTCCAGATCGCGCACTTCCTCGCGCAGAGCCAGCGCAATCTGCAGTGCGGTGACGGCGCGCGGCTGGTCGTTGCGCACGAATGACCATTGCAACAGGGTCACCGGGCCAGTGAGCATGCCCTTGACAGGCTTGTCGGTCCGCGACTGGGCGTAGCCTGTCCAGCCTACGGTCATCGGCGCGGGCCGGGCGACGTCGCCATAGATGATCGGCGGTTTGACACAGCGCGAACCATAGCTCTGCACCCAGCCGTGTCGGGTAAAGGCATAGCCGGCAAGTTTCTCGCCAAAATACTCCACCATGTCGTTGCGCTCGGCCTCGCCGTGCACCAGCACATCCAAGCCGATGGCTTGCTGCCGTTCCACCGCCTCGGCGATGGCCTGACGCATGGCTGTTTCATAGGCCGTCTGGTCGATGCGCTGCGCCTTGTAATCCGCACGCACCTGACGAATTTCGGCGGTCTGTGGGAAAGAGCCAATGGTGGTTGTGGGCAGTAGGGGCAGTTGCAGGCGTTCCCGCTGAGCGGGTGCACGCTCGGCGTAGGTATGGGCGCGCTGCGCCATGGCCGCATCGATGCGCTGCACACCTGCCTTGACCTCGGGCCGGTGAATGCGCGGCGAGCAGGCGCGGGAGAGGGCCGACGCCTGACTGGCTTCGATCTCTCCGGCAATGGCGGCGCGTCCCGTTTCCAGCCCGCGCTTGAGGATTGCCAGTTCATCCAGCTTCTGCCGGGCAAAGGCCAGCCAGCCGCGCAACTCGGGATCCAGGCCGTCTTCCAGTGCCAGATCCTGGGGCACATGCAGCAGCGAGCAGGAGGGCGCGAGCCACAGCCGCTCGCCCAGGCGCTCATGGAGCGGTTCGAGGCGCACCAGCAGCGGCTCCAGTTCGCTGCACCAGATGTTGCGTCCGTCCACGACGCCCAACGACAGCACCTTGTAGGCAGGCAGTCGGTCAACAAGCGTGCTGACCTCGGCGCCGCCACGTACGGCGTCGATGTGCAGGCCATCCACCGGCAAGTGGCAGGCCAGCGCCAGATTGTCGCGCAGCTCGCCGAAATAGACAGTCAGCAGCTTGCGCATGGGCGCGCGTGCCAGTTGGGTATACGCGCTTTCAAAAGCCACCTTCCATGCGTGCGGGAGGTCCAGCGCCAGAATCGGCTCGTCGATTTGCACCCACTCGGCACCCACCGCTGCGAGCTGTTCCAGCCATTGGCTATAGACCGCAACCAGTTCATCCAGCAATTGCAACGGATCGAAAGGCACTGGCCGCGTCTTGCCCAGCCACAAATAGCTCAAGGGGCCCAACAGCACCGGGCGGGCGGGAATTCCCTGATGACGCGCCTCGGCGAACGCATCGACGAGTCTGTTCGCCTGGAGGGAAAAGCCCTGCCCAACGGCGAATTCCGGGACCAGGTAGTGATAGTTGGTGTCGAACCACTTGGTCATCTCACAGGCGGTTGTGTTGGCATCCCCCCGAGCCATGCGAAACAGCAAGCCAAGATCACGGGTTTGGGTCCTGTCGCCAAAGCGGGCGGGTATCACGCCGAGTGCCAGCGAGGTGTCCAGCACATGATCGTAAAGGGCGAAATCTCCCACCGGCACCCAATCCAGTCCCGTAGCCCGCTGCATTTGCCAGTGCTGTGCGCGCAGGGCCTGGGTCTCGGTTGCCAGGGCTTGCGCGTCAATTTCGCCTCGCCAATGGCGCTCCAGGGCGAATTTCAGTTCGCGATGGGCGCCCATACGGGGGAAACCGAGATTGTGCAGGGTGACCATGGCTGACTCCGGAAAGAAAATGGATGGTGCGGAGTCTGCCGAGGCAGGTATCATGAATCAAACGATTTATTTTCATTGTTTTGGTGAATTCATCTCATGATCGAGCGGCGCCATCTCGAAACCCTGTGTGCACTGCGGGACCACGGCAGCCTGGCAGCGGCTGCCGGGCAGTTGCACATCACCCCTTCGGCCTTGTCCCATCAGTTGGCCGCTCTGGAAGAGCGCTTGGGCTGTGCGCTGTTCCTGCGCAAGAGCCAACCGTTGCGCTTTACCGCAGCCGGCCAGCGATTGTTGAACCTGGCCCAGGATGTGCTGCCGCGCCTGCGCGAGGCGGAGCGGGATGTGCTCAGGCTGGCGGGATTGGGGAGCGGTCGCCTGCATCTGGCCATCGAATGTCACAGTTGTTACCGGTGGTTGATGCCGACTGTGGATCGATTTCGGCATGATTGGCCGGAGGTCGAGATGGATCTGTCTGCGGGGTTTCATTTCGAAGCACTGTCGGCCTTGATGCGGGGTGAGTTGGATCTGGTCATCACCGGCGATCCCCAGCCCCTGCCAGGCGTGACCTATCTGCCGCTGTTCCGGCACGAGGTGGTGGTGGCGGTGGCCGCCGACCATCCCCTGATCCGCAAGGCCTACATCGAGCCGGCTGATCTGGCGGGAGAAACCGTGGTCACCTATCCCGTGGATCGAGAGCGGTTGGATATTTTCCGTCACTTTCTGGACCCGGCAGGAATTGTGCCGGTGGGTGTCCGCACGGCGGCGCTCACGGTGATGATCCTGCAACTGGTCGCCAGCCATCGGGGTGTGTCGATGTTGCCTCACTGGGCGCTTGCAGAGGCGCCGGCAGGGGAGGTCATCGGGATCCGGGTTGGTCGGCAGGGCAAGTTTGGCGTGCTGTTTGCTGCAATGACCACAGAAGGCAGCCGAATTCCTTACATGCAGGCCTTTGTGCAGGCAGCGCGGGAAGTCTCGTTCGCAACGCTGACCGGAATCACGCCCGTGGGCTGAGTGATCCGGATTGTTTGTTTGAGTATCGTACTGCTTTTATCTGGTTCTGATCTCGGTGCCGCGGGGCTTTCTTCGGGCAACCAGAGCGACTCGCACGGTAAAGACTGCCGTGAATGCGCTCATGGCAAGGTCCTGAGGGACGGCAAAATGCGACAGGGATCGTAGGCCCTAGTCTTATTGTGAACGTGATTTTAGTGTGTTACGG
>JBAUIG010000158.1:0-9837 GCA_049682735.1 Candidatus Macondimonas sp.
GCGCCTGGGGATCACCGGGCAGGCCCCGCACCACGCCTGCCAGCCGAGTGCGATATTCCCAGCACACCGCCAGGATCGCCCCGAGCTGGATCACCACCTCGAACAGCTTGCCTTTTTCATCGTGTACGCCCAGCAGCTGAGCGACGATGATGAGGTGGCCGGTGCTGGAAACGGGCAGAAATTCGGTTATTCCTTCCACGATTCCTAGAATCAAGGCGGCAAGATAGGCGCTCACGGGGGATTGGCTCCGGATGAGGGAATGGGGAGGCGGCCGCCATTAGACCCTGCCGCGCCGGGGCAAGCCAAGCCCCATCAGGGTGTGGGCGGCGAGCGCTCGAAGAGCGCTTGCAGCGTGTTCAGGCGCATCTGGCGCAAGGCCCTGCCGAATTCCGGCCCGGTCAGGCCGGTTTGGCGCAGGGGCTCGCTGGATACGCCTTGCACTGCTTCCAGGGCGGCGTGCAGCTGCATGGACCGCGGCGCAGGATTGCCGGTGAAGTGCTCCCATATCGCCAGCACGTCGAGGAACTCCTCGAAGCGTGCGGGACGGCGTAGGGCGTCGGTCTGCTCCAGGAAGGACAGCCAGGGGCCGGTGGCGTTTCCTGCGGGCAAGGCGGGCAGGGCGCGCAGGGCCAGATCCGCGAGGTCGGCGAATCGTGCCGGCACGCGGTAGCGGGAAACGACCCGGGCATGGGCGCTTACCGAAACTTCTGCGGCCAGCCACAGCCCGGCATAACGCAGGGGTGCCCCGGCCGCCCGTGCCGCCAGAAAATCGAGGAAATGCCGCCACACAGGTCGTTCCTGGTCCGGCCAAGGCAGTTCGGGCCATAGGACAGCGCGTGCGCCACAGGCTTCCAGCACATCGTAGAAGGCACCGGGCGCGGCTTGCTCCAGGGCTTTCTCCCATTCCCGCCAGATCCGCTCTGGAGACAGTTCGGCCAGCATGCCCGCAGCCACCATGTCGGTCATCAGTGCGCGGGTTTCCGGGGCAACGGAAAACCCCAGTGGCGCGAGCCGGGCGGCAAAACGTGCCACGCGCAGGATGCGCAGGGGATCCTCGGAAAATGCGGGGGAGACATGGCGCAACACCCGTGCTGCAAGGTCGCGTTGGCCCCCATAGGGATCAATCAGCGTCCCGTCAGGCGCGCGCGCCATGGCATTGATGGTGAGGTCGCGGCGGCGCAGGTCGTCTTCCAGGGTGACGTTCGGGTCGGCCTGGACCTCGAAGCCCCGATGCCCCTGGCCATGCTTGCGCTCGGTGCGGGCCAAGGCATATTCCTCGCCAGTCTGGGGATGCAGAAACACGGGGAAATCGCGCCCCACCTGACGATAGCCTTGCGCGCGCATCTCCGCTGCGGTGGCGCCCACCACCACATAGTCCCGTTCGTGCACCGGCAGGCCCAGCAATTCGTCCCGGATCGCGCCGCCGACCAGAAAGCTGTTCATCATCTGCTCCATTCAAGTAGATCGACCCCTGCCAATTCGGCAATCCCGGGGTCAGGCTCTTCGCATGGACGTCTGATTCGGCAAGCCGGCAACATATTGAGCGTCCAGTATCGCTCGGGATAATAACTGCATCATGCAAGCCATAGTCTCGGAAAAGGGCAAGAGATGAGACCGCTGCAGCAGGACCTCGCAATATGGCGATAGGCTGGGCATTAGCTTCCTTCTGCGCCACGGGGGGTGGTGGAAGGGGACATTGCATTCGGCAATGCATCAGCTGCAACCAGCCGCCAGATTCGACCTTGCTGGGAATCGGAGACATAGATACTGCCATCCGGCCCGATGGCCAGGCCGCTCGGCCGGTAGCGGGCTACGCCTGGCTGATAAATCTCCTTGTCTCCAGCAAAACCACTGACCAGCGTACGCGCGGCACCAGAGGGGCCATCCGCCGAAAAAGGCAGGAATTCAACCGAATAACCTGCCTGAGGCAACGGCGCGCGATTCCATGAGCCATGCATGGCAATGAGCGCGCCGCCTTGGTAGGGAGGCGGCAAGCGGCTGGCATCGTCGAACACCAGGGCATTGGGCGCCCAATGGGCAGGGAAATGCGCCACGGGCGTCTCAAAGGCATCACAGCGGCCTTCCCGCTGCCCGTCGCCGCCGTATTCCGGCGCCAGCACCCGTCGTCCCAGGCTGGCATCGAAGTAACAATATGGCCAGCCGAAGTCGCTGCCGGGACGGATGCGCAAGACCTCCTCTGCAGGTAGCTCTGCATTGGCGCGGCTATCGTACAGGTCGGGCCACAACGCGGAGAGCTGATCGCGTCCATGTTGCACGGCATAGAGGCGCTCTTCCGTGCTGCGCCAGGCCAGCGCGACCGCATTGCGAATGCCGCGTGCCTCCAGCTGCCCATCATTCGGGTGGCGTTGGCCGGTTCGATCCGCCGCGTAGCGCCAGATGCCGGCTTGGCGGTCCCGTTCGGGGCAGGGATCCTGGCCGGGCGAACCGGCTTGGCGATCCACGCGCTGGCAGGCATTGGAGGGGGCGCCGACATTCACATACAGCCCGCCTTTGGCATCCAGTGCAATGGATTTGGCGGCATGCTGGCGCTGGCTGGGAAAACCGGCGACCACCACCGAGGGCTCGCCGAGCGGGCGGCCGCTGGCCGGATCGAGCAGATAGCGACGCACCTGTCGATCCTCGCCGGCGTACAGGGCGGTGCCAGCCAAAGCCAGTCCTGTGCCGCCGTCCTTGCCGAACCTAAATCCTGCGTCGGCGAGCCCATCGCCATCGGTATCCCGGAGTGCGACGATTGGCCCCTTGCCTTGCAATGCCGGAAAGGGCGGCGCGCCGGAACGGGCAGGGCCATCGGTCATGACATAGACTGTTCCATCGGCAGCGATGGCGAGGTGACGGGCCGCTCCCACACCATGGGCAAACACTTGGACACATAGCCCCTCTGCTGGCTTGAGTCCATCCGGGGGCGGCGGGCAGTTGGATGCTCGGGCCGTTGCGCCGCAGCAGAAAACGAGGAGTCCGAATGCCAGGCGATTGATGAAGCGCATGATGGGTCTCCTGTTAGGCAGGAATAAATGGCGCACCGCTATGGCGCCTGAATGCCTCTTCACAGCGCAATTCAGGCATTGGCAAACGCCATGATCTAGCGGCTTGACGGGGACTGAACCAAGATTTGAGACTAGCAAAGAACGGGTGTCGTTGCGCTCTGCGAAAGAAAACAGAAGCGAGAAAGCCAATGGACAAGGCGCGCGTGAGCATTACCTATTGTTCGCAATGCCAATGGCTGTTGCGGGCGGCCTGGATGGCCCAGGAATTGCTGCAGACTTTTGGGCAGGATCTGGAGGAAGTGGCACTGCGACCCGGAACGGGTGGTGTGTTCGAGATTCGGCTGGGGGATGCATTGCTTTGGTCGCGGGCGCGGGAAGGTCGTTTCCCGGAGGCCAAGGAGATCAAGCAGCGTCTGCGTGACCACATCGATCCGGATCGCGATCTGGGTCACGCCGATCGCTCCGGCAAGCATTGAATGCAACGGGCGCTGGTGATCCTGGGATTGATTTTGTTGGCCTTGGGGGTGTTGTGGCCATGGGTCGGGCGGTTGGGCTTGGGTCGTCTGCCGGGTGATCTGTACTGGCGCAGTGGCTCATTTACCGTCTATGTTCCTTTGGCGAGTTGCGTGGTGGTGAGCCTATTGTTCAGCGTGCTGTGGTGGTGGTTGTCCCGTTAACGGGGTAACGGGTTTTCCGCATGGATCACCTTCGGTACACTGCGGGCCGAATGAGAAAGTCAGCTACCGGCTTCTTCGCGGTAGCCACGCTGACAAAAGGGGATGGAATGCAATGAGAAAAAGCACATTTATTGGGCTTGCGATAGCGTTTGCCGCCTCCTTGGGGCAGGCTGAGGCGGCCGGATACCTCTCCAACAGTGTTTTGGAACGGGCCTATCAAGCCAATATGGCGCTTGATGGGCTGAGCAGTGGTCCCAGGCAGGACGCCCTTAACACCCATCCATTGACCGAGCATCTCTTCCTCAGCGCGGATTATCGATCCAGCGATCAGGAGCTTGGCGGATTCACATTGCCATTGGATGCGCTGTCGGCGGGTGTGGGCGGCCAATATGCCCTGCGTCCCCTGCTGGAAGGTGTTTCCATGGACCTGTTCGGGGGCATGTCCTATCTGAGTCGCAATGACATGCTGTTTGGCACCGACCAATGGCGCGGCTATGGCTTGGGTGGCGGCCTGCGAATGGGAATCCAGAATGCCTTCGAGCTGGAATTCGGCGTGTTGCAGAACGCTTTGGACAATACCCGGGACCATCTGGATGCGGGCCTCTTGCGCTATACCCTGGGCGCGCTTTATCGGTTGACGCCCAACCTGGGGCTTACCGCATCCTATATGACCGGCGAGTATGAGAAGGATCTGAGCGGACAGGAACTGACCGAGTGGCGCCTGGGCGCGCGTCTCGGATTCTGAACTTTTCTGCGCCGTACAAGTGGCTCAAGTGAAACAGCTGCATCGCTGTCACCCCGCGCTTTCCGACAAGCTTCCTTTCTCGCACTGTCGATACGTACATCGACGTGGGCTTGCAGGCGCTCAAAAGGCCGGGCTTGGCTGGGCGGGATTCAGGCCCGTTTGCGCAGCAGCGTCAGGCCATCGGCCACGGGCAGCAGACACAAATCAACCCGTGAATCAGTGTGGCGCGCCGCATTGAAGGCGCGCAGGGCAGCGGTATCGGCGTCCTGTATGGTGGAGTCAGCGACATGGCCTGACCACAGCGTATTGTCCACCGCGATGACGCCGCCGGGACGCATGAGCTTCAGGCAGGCCTCGAAATAATCCGGGTAGCCTTCCTTGTCCGCATCGATGAAAGCGAAATCGAAGCGGCCGCTTTCCCCTGCACCGATCAAGGCGTTCAGGGTGTCCAAGGCCGGACGCAGATGCAAACGGATGCGGTCGGAAACCCCGGCCTGACGCCAGTAGCGCTGGCCGATGGCGGTCCACTCCGGGTTGATGTCGCAGGCGATGAGTTCACCGTCCGCGGGCAGGGCGAGGGCCGTGATCAGGGCGCTGTAGCCGGTATACACGCCGACTTCGATGGCCCGGCGCACGCCCAGGGCGCGGATCAGAAAATCCAGGAACTGTCCCTGCTCCGGGGCGATCTGCATGTTGGATTCGGGCCGACCGGCGGTTTCCTCGCGCAAGGCGCGCGCCAGTTCGGATTCCCGCACCCCCACGCTGAGCAGGTAGTCGCTGAGCCGGTCGTCCAGTGGCAGGGTCTTGCGGCTCATGTTGGCTCAGCCCCGCTTCATGGTGTCGAAGAACTCTGCGTTGGTCTTGGTGGTCTTCATGCGGTCGATCAGGAATTCAATGGCGGCCAGTTCATCCATCGAATGCAGCAGTTTGCGCAGGATCCAGATCTTCTGCATTTCTTCCGGCGCAATGAGGAATTCCTCGCGCCGAGTGCCGGAGCGATTGATGTTGATGGCCGGGAAGATGCGTTTTTCGGCGATCCGGCGCTCCATGTGGATTTCCATGTTGCCGGTGCCCTTGAATTCCTCGTAGATCACATCATCCATGCGCGAGCCGGTATCGACCAGCGCGGTGGCAATGATGGTCAGCGAGCCGCCTTCCTCGATATTGCGGGCGGCGCCGAAGAATCGCTTGGGGCGGTGCAGGGCGTTGGCGTCCACGCCACCGGTGAGCACCTTGCCCGAGGAGGGGATCACGGTGTTGTAGGCGCGCGCCAACCGGGTAATGGAGTCCAGCAGAATCACCACGTCCCGTTTGTGTTCGACCAGGCGTTTGGCCTTCTCGATCACCATTTCCGCGACCTGCACGTGGCGCGTGGCGGGTTCGTCGAAGGTGGAGGCGATGACTTCCCCGCGCACCGAGCGGCTCATTTCGGTGACTTCCTCGGGCCGCTCGTCGATGAGCAGGACGATGAGGTAACACTCGGGGTGGTTGGCGGCGATGCTGTGAGCGATGTTCTGCAGCATCATGGTCTTGCCGGCCTTGGGCGGCGAGACGACGAGTCCGCGCTGGCCTTTGCCGATGGGCGAGATCATGTCGATGATGCGCGCGGTGAGATCCTCGGTGCTGCCATTGCCTTGTTCCAGGATCAGGGTTTCCTTGGCAAACAGGGGGGTGAGGTTCTCGAATAGAATCTTGTTGTGGGCCGCCTCGGGACGGTCAAAATTGATCTCATCCACTTTCAGCAAAGCGAAATAGCGTTCGCCTTCCTTGGGGGGACGGATGCGTCCCGTGACCGTGTCGCCTGTGCGCAAACTGAAGCGCCGGATCTGGCTGGGCGAGACATAAATGTCATCTGGACCGGCCAGATAGGAACTGTCCCCCGAACGCAGGAAGCCGTAGCCGTCCTGCAGGATCTCCACCACGCCGTCCCCGGAAATCTCATCCCCGTTCTTGGCGGCCTGCTTGAGGATCGAGAAGATGATGTCCTGTTTGCGGGAGCGGGCGGCGCCTTCGATATTCATCGATTGAGCCAGAGCAACAAGCTCGGCTGCGGGCATTTTTTTCAGGTGGGTCAGATTCATGCTCGTTTACTCAGGGAAAGGTCTGCGCTGGGATTGGAAGGGTTGAATGGCTGGCGGGAACCGACCCATGGTTTTGGATCGGTGGGCTTCGGAAATCGCTGATCAAGAGTCACTCCGGGGCTGGAGCGGCATGATGGCTGGCGTCATTTGTTTTTCATTGTGGAGAGAGATTAAAGCCCCCAGTCTGGGCGGGGGCTTTTGGGTATCAGGTCATTCGTGATGAATTCATACTTGGCTGTCCAGGAAGGCAACCAGCTGCGATTTGGATAATGCGCCTACTTTTGTGGCTTCGACATTGCCACCCTTGAACAGCATCAGGGTCGGAATGCCGCGGATGCCGTATTTGGGGGGGGTCTGGGGATTTTCGTCAATGTTGAGCTTGGCGATTTTCAGGCGACCGGCATATTCCCCGGAAATCTCGTCCAAAAGGGGCGCAATCATCTTGCACGGGCCACACCATTCAGCCCAATAGTCCACCAAAACGGGAACCTGAGACTGCAGCACTTCCCGTTCGAAATTATCATCCGTAACATGGGTGACGACACCGCTCACGAACCGTACCTCCACAAAATGAAAAAAATTTGGATTTGCTCGTGCCGGAAACGCGAAGGATGCGTCGGCGGGGAACCAAGCCGGATGTGACTCGGCTCAAGCGAATGAGGCAGAATAGACAAATTATTTTTACTGCTCGGAGTTAGCTTACCCAGTGATCCACCCCAAATGCAATAGCGCCCCGCTTACCCTTGCCAAGGGTCAACACTGCCGGTGGCCGGGATGACCTCTCCTGATTCTTCCCCGGATGCTCCCCTGTCGTTTTCCGATCTGAATCTGGCTCCCGCCCTGTTGGAGGGCACGGTAGCGGCAGGTTTTACCCATTGCACGCCGATTCAGGCCGCGACCCTGCCGCTTGCGCTGGCAGGCCAGGATGTGGCCGGGCAGGCCCAGACCGGAACTGGCAAGACAGCGGCCTTCCTGTTGGCGCTGATGAACCGTCTGCTCACCCATGCGCCGCCCGCGGGGCGCCGATTGAACCAGCCTCGCGCCCTCATTCTGGCGCCGACCCGGGAGCTGGCAGTGCAGATTCACCGTGATGCCGAGCAGCTTGGCGGCTCCAGCGGTCTGCGTGTGGCCGTGGTGTATGGCGGTACCGGTTATCACACCCAAAGGGAAACCCTGGAAGCCGGGGTGGACGTGCTGATTGGCACGCCGGGGCGGCTCATCGACTATTTCAAACAGGGTGTTTTTGATCTGAAGGCAGCGGAAGTCGTGGTGTTGGACGAGGCCGACCGTATGTTCGACCTGGGCTTCATCAATGACGTTCGCTACCTGTTGCGCCGCATGCCGCCGCCTGAACAACGCCTGAACATGCTGTTCTCGGCGACGCTGTCCCACCGGGTGACGGAACTGGCTTATGAGCACATGAACAGTCCGAGACTGGTGCGCACCGAGGTCGACCAGATGACTGCCGTTGGCGCGCGGGAGCGCCTCTACCACGTGTCCAGCGAGGAAAAGCTGCCCTTGCTGCGCGCGCTGGTGGCCGAGATGCCCGGCGAACGCACGATCATTTTCGTCAACACCCGCCGCGCCTCCGAAAAGATCGAGCAGCGGCTCCAAGGCCAGGGCATTGTTGTCGGTCGGCTCAGCGGCGATGTCCCGCAGCACAAGCGACTTGCCTTGCTGACGGCGTTCACCGAGGGGCGGGTGCAGGTGCTGGTGGCCACTGACGTCGCTGCGCGGGGATTGCACATTCCCCATGTGGCGCTGGTGATCAACTACGACCTGCCGCAGGATGCCGAGGATTACGTGCATCGCATCGGTCGCACGGCCCGCGCCGGCGCCGAAGGCGATGCGTTTTCGCTGTGCTGTGAACATTACTGCTACGCCCTGCCCGAGATCGAGGCCTACATCGGCCACAAGATCCCGGTGGTCCCGGTCCCGGACCTGCAGGCGCCGCGCGGGCGCCATCGGGCTGACCGTCCGGCCCGCCCGCACCAGATCAAATCAAGCCCCCATGCCGTTTCCGGTGGGGGAGACGATCAAGCTTAGCCAACTAAAATCCTAGTGAGATTGATGCCCATGCCGACATTCGATGCCTTGCTGGACCCGGTGGTGAAATTGGCGGCTGAGGCTGCCCAGGCCATTCTGTCGATCTATGCCGCGGACTTCACGGTAAGCGACAAGGACGACACCTCCCCGCTCACGGAAGCTGACTTGGCCGCTCATCACGTGCTTGTCAACGGGCTCAGCGCCCTGACACCGGAATGGCCCATCCTCTCGGAGGAGGGCGGTCGGCCTGATTTTGCCGAGCGCTCGCGCTGGGGGCGCTACTGGCTCATTGACCCACTGGATGGCACCAAGGAATTCATCAAGCGCAACGGCGAATTTACCGTCAACGTTGCTTTGATCGACGACCATCGCCCCGTATTGGGCGTGGTCCATGTGCCGGCAACCGGGGTGTATTACGCCGCGAGCGTGGGACGTGGGGCTTTCAAGGCCGAAGCGGCGGGCGGCGCGGTCCATGCCATCACGGTGCGGCCGTGTCCAGTGGATCAACGCGTGGTCGCGGTGGCCAGCCGCAGCCACCAGAGCCCCGAGGTGGCGGCCTATCTGGAGCGGCTGGGGCCGTGCGATCTGACCAGCATGGGCAGTTCCCTCAAGATCTGCCTCGTTGCCGAAGGCAAGGCCGATATCTATCCGCGCCTGGGGCCAACCAGTGAATGGGACACTGCGGCGGCCCAGGCGGTGCTCGAAGTGGCGGGTGGGCAGCTTACCGACCTGGCTGGCGCCCCGATGCGCTACAACACCAAGGCGGACATCCTCAATCCCTATTTCCTGGCGTTTGGCGATGCTGGACGCGATTGGGGCGCCTACCTGCCTCGCACGGACTGATCTGCTTCACCGGCCATCTTCGCTTTTTCCCAAGCGCCGCTTACACTCCATAGGGCATGGGTTGCGCGATCTTTGCAGCCTGCGCGCCTTGTATTCAAAACAGAATGGAGGAGACAGCGATGTTGGTATTTCGCCTGGTTGATCAGAATCGGCAGCCGATCAAGAAGGCCAAGGTCACGGTGAAGGTCACCAATGGCGGCGATGCCACCGCTTGGAGTGATCGCAACGGTTTTGTCGCTCAGCCCATCACAGGGGGGGACCACGGCAAGGTATTGATCGATGGCAAGGAGGTCTACGAAGGCCCGCTATATGTCGATGAGATTGTGGCAACGCGGTGAGCGCGCAACGCCGAATGGCGGGCCGTTCGGCCCGCCAGGCTGGCGGGATGATCCCTGATCCAGCTAGGCGATCAAAGGCATCGCCCGGCTGGGGAAGATGGC
>JBAUIG010000159.1:0-1836 GCA_049682735.1 Candidatus Macondimonas sp.
TGGGTTTTGCCGAACGCGAAACCGGCAAGGTGTTGCTGGATCTGCTGCATCCCTCGGCACTGGTTTATACCAGCGGCGGATTTGGCAGCGCCTTGTACCCCTACGGCAAACGGGTATTCGACACCCTGGCGGCGGCGCTACTGCTGCTACTGGCCGCGCCGCTGATGGCATTGGCCGCCCTCGCGATCCGCCTGGAGGATGGCTGGCGCGCGCCGGTGTTCTATCGACAGCTCCGGGTGGGGCAGGGGGGCCGGCCTTTTTCGATCTGGAAGTTCCGCAGCATGTCCGTGGACGCCGAGCAGGCCGGCGCGGCGGTGTGGGCGCAGGCCAACGATCCGCGCGTGACCCGCGTGGGGCGGGTGATCCGCAAGTACCGCATCGATGAACTGCCCCAGCTCTTCAATGTGCTGCGCGGCGAGATGAGCCTGGTGGGGCCTCGCCCCGAGCGGCCCGAGTTCGTCATCCGCTTGGCCGCGGGCATTCCTTTCTACGAGGTGCGCCACCGGCTCGCGCCGGGGCTGACTGGCTGGGCCCAGCTCAACTATCGCTACGGCGACACCGAGGCGGACGCTCGGGAGAAGCTGCAGTACGATCTGTATTACCTGAAGCACCAGAGCCTGTTGTTCGACCTGATGATCTGCCTGCTCACGGTCGAGGTGGTGTTGTTCGGCAAGGGCGCGCGGTGACGGACGGGGTCGATCGGATGCGTGAGCGTTTTCTTGTTTTCGGCGCGCCCTTGATCGACGAGGCGGAAATCGACGAGGTGGTGGACAGCCTGCGCAGTGGCTGGCTGGGCACCGGCCCCAAGGTGGCCCGCTTCGAGCGCGCGTTTGCCGCCTACAAGGGGGCCGAGCAGGCGGTGGCGGTCAATTCCTGCACCGCCGCCCTGCACTTGAGCCTGCTGGCGGCCGACCTGGGGCCAGGGGATGAGGTCATTACCACGCCGCTGACTTTCTGCGCCACGGTGAACGCCATCCTCCATGCCGGGGCGACGCCTGTTCTGGCGGACGTGGATCCCATCAGTTTCAACATCGACCCCGCCGCGGTTGCTGCCCGTATCACCCCGCGTACCCGGGCCATTTTGCCGGTGCATTTTGCCGGACGGCCCTGCGCCATGGATCCGCTGATGGCCCTGGCGCAGCAACATGATCTGCGGGTGATCGAGGATTGCGCCCACGCCATCGAGAGCAGCTATCACGGACGGCCGACGGGGAGCTTCGGGGATTTTGGCTGTTTCAGCTTCTATGTCACCAAGAACGTCGTCACCGGCGAGGGCGGCATGATCCTCGCGCGCCGGCCCGAGGATGCGGCGCGCCTCAAGACGCTGGCCCTGCACGGCATGAGCCACGATGCCTGGCGGCGCTTTTCCGACAGCGGCTATCGCCACTACCAGGTGGTGGAATGCGGCTTCAAGTACAACATGATGGATTTGCAGGCCGCCATCGGACTGCATCAGTTGGCACGGGTGGAGGCATCCTGGCTGCGGCGGCGCGCCATCTGGGAGCGTTACCAGGCGGCCTTTGCCGATCTGCCGGTGACCCGGCCGGCGGATCCCGAGCCGGATACCCGCCATGCGCATCATCTCTATACGCTGCTGATCGATGCGGCGCGCTGCGGTTGCACGCGCGACGCCTTTCTCGAACACATGACGGCGCAACACATCGGCGTGGGCGTGCACTATCTCAGCCTGCCCGAGCACCCCTACTACCAACAGCGGCTGGGTTGGCGCCCGGAAGACATGCCCAGCGCCTGGCGCATCGGTCAGCAGACGGTGAGCCTGCCTTTGTCGCCGGCCTTGAGCGATGCGGATGTGGACGATGTCATCGCGGCCGTGCG
>JBAUIG010000160.1:0-7277 GCA_049682735.1 Candidatus Macondimonas sp.
CCAATTGAGTTGATTGCTCTTGGAAGGCTTTCATCTTGTCCGCAAAGTCCCCGGGATTTTTCCATATTTCCGGTTTGGCGTCGGTCTTGCCCTTGTGCGGCCCGTTGGCAAAACCCTCAGGCAGCAGGTGAGAAATATTCGCCACGGCTTCGGCATGGGTTGCGAAGTCCTTGGCATCCATCGGCTTTTCACCTTTGATCATGGCGGCCATGGGCTCGAAGTGCCACCCAATCAGGTAAAAGCCGGATTGGCGATAGCGCACCGGATCGGCATGGTTTCCACCGTGGGCCAGTGCAAGCACGGGGAGTGTAAGACTGACGGCAAGAACGAGAGAGTGCGGGAAACGCTTCACGGGTAACCTCCTGCAGGTGATCAAGGGGTGCCAGGGCCTCGTCGGGCCGCTGTCCCAGTGTATCCGAGATCAATCCCCCGGGAAGAGCATGGGCTGTGACAGGCAAAAAAAACCCCCTGAAGGTCAGGGGGTCAAGTGCGTGAAAGGACGAGGGGGTCCTTTCAGGAGGAGACTCGGTGTCAAGAACAGCGATCTTGAAAGAGGGGAGCATCTATTGGGATGCTCGATGGGGCGTATCTTAGTTTTCCCTGCCTGGTTTTGTCAATCCCGTCGTGAAATATATTTTTTTTTGTTAATGATCGATATCAACCTTTCAGCAGTGGACGGTTTCTGGCCGAGAGTTTCTCCAACAAGGCGTCCCCCAGGCGGCTGCCCAATCCCATGAGGCGGCGCGACAGCGGGCGCGGTACGCGATAGCGCAGGCGGTAGAGCTGGGCCTGGTCCAGCAGCCGCAAGAGGTAATCGTCGCTGGTGCTGATTTCATCGATCAGCCGGAGCTCCAGGGCTTGGGTGCCATACCAGTGTTCGCCGGTAGCCACCCGGTCGATGTCGAGCCGGTTGCGGTGCTGACGCACGAACTGTTTGAACAGGGCGTGGGTTTCATCCAGTTCCTGGCGGAATTTTTCCCGTCCTTCGGGGGTATTTTCCCCCAGCAGCGTCAAGGTGCGCTTGAAGGCGCCCGCAGTGTGCAGTTCGATGTCCACGTCGCGGCGCTGTAGCAAGCGATGCAGATTGGGCAATTGGGCCACGACACCAATGGAGCCGATGATGGCGAATGGCGCCGCGACGATGCGTTGGCCGACACAGGCCATCATGTAGCCCCCGCTGGCGGCGACCTTGTCCACGCAGACCGTGAGTGCGAGCCCCCGGTCGCGCAGCCTTTGCAACTGGGAGGCGGCCAAACCGTAGGCATGCACCATGCCCCCACTGCTTTCCAGCCGCAGCACCACCTCATCACGATTATTCGCAATCTGCAGCAGGGCGGAGATTTCCTCGCGCAGGGCAGTTGTGGCCGAAGCCTGCAGGTCACCGTGAAAATCCAGGACAAAGATGCGCCGGCCTGGCTCTTTGGTGGCGACAGACATGGGCTTGCTGCGCCGGAGCCCGCGCCCGGCCAAACGCCGCCATCCGCTGCGTTGGGTAGGCTGTAGTTTGTGGCGTAGCGTGTTGGCCAATCGCTCGTAATGCCGGTTCAGATGCTCGATTTGCAGTTGGCCTTGTTGAGCGGATGGGCGCCGGCGCCCCAGGGTGCTGAAAATGATCAGCACCACCACGAGGCCGAAGACGAAGGTGATCAGCTTGGCAGCGAATAGGCCATATTGGCCCAGATAGTCGGTCCACACGGGGCATTGTCCTTGGCGGCTGGAAAAGTAAGTGGTCTGGTTGCCAGTTTGCATCCAATGCGCCCTGAAACGGTAATATCGGGATTCCGTTACGACAAGGATTCTGGATTTTGAGAGAGTGGCTTGTGATGAACGGCAAAATGAAATGGCTTACTTTGACGGCCCTGGCATGGACGACACCACTCATTGCGGCGCCCGCCTGGCAG
This sequence comes from Candidatus Macondimonas sp., assembly GCA_049682735.1. Lineage (GTDB taxonomy): Bacteria > Pseudomonadota > Gammaproteobacteria > UBA5335 > UBA5335 > Macondimonas. Next base: position 1,902 of record JBAUIG010000160.1, read on the forward strand.
TTGGGGGCTGAGTGGGGGATTACCGAACATGGATCCACGCTGGCGAGACTGACTGTTGCGGGGCCGCAGTCATATGCTTTGGGGAATACAGGTGCATGGTCGTGGCATGTGACGCCCGAGATAAGCATGGGACGCTGGTTCGATGATGAGGGCGACCATGATCTGTGGGAGGCGGGCTTGACGCCGGTGCTCGAAGCAAGGCGCCTGATTCCGCTCGGAACCATCGGGGTCAATCTGGGTGTCGGGGCTCATCTGCTCTCCGCAACCCGCTTCGATGGCAACGATCTGGGCTCGGCGTTCCAGTTCGGCGATCATGTGGGTTTCAACTGGCAGTCGGCGGATGAGCGTTGGACCTTGGGATACCGCTTCCAGCACCTGTCCAATGCCGGGATAGCGCCGCCCAACGAGGGCGTGGATTTCCATATTCTTCATCTAAGCTGGCGCTACTGACCAATTTTGAGTTATTGAGTTAAGGAATATCCCCTGTATGGACACAGCATCACACCCCATTTCGGATCAGCTGGCTGCACATTATGCCCAGGATGGCTGGGCGCGCTTTCTGGGGGTAGAGCTAAATCCTGACATCTCCAGCACCCGGTTGCGGCTAGCTTACGACCCCCGGCTGCTGAATGCCGATGGTGGGGTGGTCCATGGCGGTATTCTGGCGTCCCTGCTGCACGATGCGGCCCGGCTTGAAATAGCCGCCGCCTTGGCGCCGGAGCACGCACTGGATGCGCTGCGGCCCTTGGATGGCCAGATCGTCTATCTGCGCCCGGCGCGCGAAACCGATGTCATCGCCTCGGCCCGATTGTTGCGCCTGGGCCGCACCCTGGCCTTTGCAGCCGCTGAGGTGCGCGATGCCCAGGAGAACCTGGTGGCTCAGGGGCAGTGGGTGTTTGCCCTGCAGGCGACAGCTGAGACTGCGGAGCCCTTGCCGGAGCCAAAAACCCTGTCCGAGGACTGGGATGGGCAGGCCGATACGGGTCGCATGGGAGCGCTGCTTGAGGCCAATATGCAAAAACGCCTGCCCGGATTGGCGCTGCGCCAGATGGGAGCGGGCCGGTGCGTGATCGAAATCGACCATACCGCACACTTCCTGGATGCGACCGGCGCTGTGGCCGCCGGCCCCCAATTGCTGGCCTGCGACAATGTGGGGGTATTTGCTGGTTTCGGTCTCAGCGCCCGTATTACCCGCATGTCCACTGCCGCCCTCAAGCTTTCCTTCATCGCCCCGCCTCGTGACGAGCCGCTGATCGTGGTGGGGCGCAGCCTGGGCAAGTCGGGCCCGCTGATTGCCAACCAGGGCCGGATTTACGGTCGCAATTCAGGGCGACTGTATGCCTTTGGCACGATCACCCTGGCGACCTGATGAGGTGTTATGACCGACCACGCTGCTGATCCTGCGGATGCGCGGGCCATCACTGGTCCCGCCGGGAAGCTTGAAATCCAAGTGGATCGGCCCGCTCGGCCAGCGCCGGAAGGGGAGCGGGTCGTGGTCATCTGCCATCCCCACCCTGAGTTCGGCGGCACGATGGATAACAAGGTGGTGACCACCCTGGCGCGCGCAGCCACCGATTTGGGCTGGAGCGCGGTGCGCTTTAATTTCCGCGGAGTCGGTGCCAGCGCGGGCGTATTCGACCATGGCGAGGGGGAGCGTGAAGATGCCCGCGCCGTACTCGCATGGGCGGCGCGGCAGTGGCCCGGCGATCCGCCGGCGCTGGCGGGATTCTCCTTCGGCGCCTGGGTGGCACTGCGACTGGCCTTGGAAGTGCCCATTTCGCGCTTGCTGACGGTCGCGCCGCCGGTGGATCGATGGGCTGATTTTCCGGATCATGCGCCGCATTGCTCCTTGTGGGTCGTCCAGGGCATGGCAGATGAAGTGGTGGATGCGGGCAGGGTAGTGGCTTGGGCGGAACAGATGGCTCCCCCGCCGCGATTGGTTACCCTGCCGGGCGTGAGCCATTTTTTCCATGGCAAGCTGGCCGTTCTGCGCGATCTGGCACGGCGTTTCTACCAGGGCGAAGGGGAGATCTAAACATGCCGGCCCAAGCCGAATTCCGCGCGCTGCGCTGCGCTGTTCTGACCCTGTCGGACACCCGTACCCTGGAGACCGACACTTCGGGGGAGCTGTTGGTAGAGCACTTACGGGCGGCAGGCCACCATCTTCAGGATCGGGCGCTGTTACGGGATGATCTCTATCGTATCCGAGCTCAGGTCAGTTCCTGGATCGCGGATCCGGCCGTGGAGGTGATCCTATCCACAGGCGGCACCGGGCTGACCGGACGGGATAGCACTCCGGAGGCGATCACTCCATTGCTGGATCGGCGCATTGACGGGTTCGGGGAGTTGTTCAGGCAACTTTCATATGAGGAAATCGGGGTGTCCACGCTGGAGTCCCGTGCCTTTGCCGGCGTCGCCAATGCCACGCTGATCTTCTGTCTGCCGGGCTCCCGCAATGCCTGCCAGACTGGCTGGGAACGCATCATCCAGTTCCAGCTCGATGCCCGCCACAAGCCCTGCAACCTGGTTGCCCTGCTGCCCCGTCTTAATGAAGCCTGAACGCCGCTCAAGACGGGGTTCGAGCGGCCGCTAGATTGAACAAAGTGCTTCCGCTGGAGTCGCAATAAAGACAGCAGGAAATGATGCATACCCGCTGTCCTTATCCACCAAGAACAAAACCAAAGGAGTCCGCGATGGCTACCGTATGTCAAGCAAAATTCGCCCCCGGTCATGTGGTCGAGCACCGGAAATTGCATTATCGGGCTGTGGTATTGGATGTGGATCCCTGGTTCCTCGGTCGGGAGGATTGGTATCCACAGGATGTCCTGCCCGCGCCAAACCGGGAACAGCCTTGGTATCGTCTGCTGGTGGATGGGAGCCAACATCAGACCTACGTCCCCGAGACCGACCTGTTGAGGGACGCCCTGGAAGCACCTGTGGATCATTTGTCGTTGCGGACTTTTTTCAAGGGCTACGCCGGCGGCCGCTATCAGCCTCGGTGGCGCTCCAACTGAAGAGGCCGTAAGCCTCCACTGCGGCCTCGCCCATCAGACCATGGCGTCGGCGAGGCCTTCCTCCATGGGTAATACTCCACCAGAAGTTTGGTCGCGGCGTACAGGACAGAACGTTCCCTGGAGGATCACGGTGCGCCGGAAGGTTGCTTTTTGCTGATTCGCCGAGCGCAGAGGCGCGCTCGGGGCTGTTGATCGGTTCAGGGCGCGGTAAAGAACTGCTTTTCGAACTGGACCTTGAATGGTTTTTTCGCGCCTTCGGGAAGTACATTGACCTGAAAACGCAGCATTTCTTCGTTATTGATGGCGAAATCGCTGATGTAATAGATCGCGTCTTGCTCCCGGATCTCGCGCAGAGACAGCTCGCGGTATTGGTTGTTCAGGTTGACTGCGCTAACTGTGATTTGGGCTGGAACAGCAACGGTGCTGCCATCAGGCCTTTTCTCACGCAACGCAAGATTGATCATGCCCCGGTTGCGGCTACGGGGGATGCCGACCTTTTGGGTTGATTCCGCGGGCAGTACATCGGTACGCAGGGCGTTGTAATGGAAAATGTAGTTTTCGTACTCAAAGCTGTTGGCCCATGCTGAAAGCGACAGCGTGAGAAACAGAAGGCCCACCATCCAATAGGCGGTGGTCGTTTTTTTTGCGTGCATAGCAGCCTCCCTGGACCAGGCGCGAAGCGCCCCGATGTTTTTGGAAAGTATAGCCTACTTCAACGAGGCGGCGTGCCTCATGCCAGTCAGGCTGTAGAGGGCGATTTCCCCCAATAGATTGGGCGCGAAATGCATGAACCAACTGCCATGATGGCGGGAGTCCACCACTTGCCGACTGAGCGTCCGATAGCCTTGATCCCGACACAGTGTCTCGAAATCCTGGACGGTGCACAGGTGGATGTTTGGCGTGTTGTACCACGGTTCCGGGAGGGTCTCGGAAATGGGCATGCGCCCTTTCCAGGCCATTTGCAGCCGACAACGCCAATGGCCGAAGTTGGGAAAGGTCACGATGCCTTCACGTCCCACACGCAGCATTTCGCTCAGCAAGCGTTCCGGGTAGCGTACCACCTGCAGGGCCTGGGTCAGGATGACATAGTCGAAGGACTGATCCGCAAACGGGGTGAGTCCTTGATCGATGTCCATCTGAATGACCTGAATGCCAGCCTGCAGGGAACGCACAACATTGTCCGGATCGATTTCCAAACCATAGCCGGTCACCTGCCGGGTGTCCTGCAGGTGACGCAACAGCGTGCCATCCCCACAACCTAAGTCCAGTACCCGTGTAGCAGGCCGGATCCAGTGCGAAATGATTTCCAGATCGGGACGCAGCACACTCATGCGCCAATCTCCAGGGCAACCCGTTGCATATAGGCCTGCAGCACGTGGAGATAGTGCAGATTGGGCATCAGGAAATCATCGTGGCCCTGGGTGGAGCGGATGTCCGCATAGCAGACCGGCTTGCGGACCTCCATCAGCGCGTTGACGATTTCCCGCGAGCGTGCCGAGGAAAACCGCCAGTCGCTGGTGAAGGAGACGACGAGGAATTGGGATTGGCTGGTTGCGAAGGCCTGCGGCAGATTCCCGCCAAATTCCTGCGCCGGATCGAAGTAATCCAATGCCTTGGTCATCAGCAGATAGGTGTTGGCGTCAAAGCGATCCACGAACGAGCTGCCTTGATAGCGCAGATAGCTTTCGACCTGGAATTCCACGTCGAAACCGAACTGGATCCGCCCTTCCCGCAATTCCCGGCCGAAGCGCTCCCGCATCGCATCCTCGGACAGATAGGTGATGTGCCCCAGCATGCGAGCCAGCATCAGGCCCCGCCGCGGCACGACGCCATATTCGTCATAGCGTCCGTCATGGAAGTCCGGGTCGGACAGGATGGCCTGGCGCGCTACCTCGTTGAACGCGATGTTCTGGGCCGACAGCTTGGGCGTGGCGGCGATGACAAGGGCATGGCGCACGCATTCGCTGTGGTGGATGCTCCACTGCATGACCTGCATGCCTCCCAGGCTGCCACCGGCCACGGCCGCCCATTGTCGGATGCCCAGTCGTTCTCCCAGGCGCCGCTGGCTGTTCACCCAGTCCCCCACGGTCATGATGGGAAAATCCGGCCCATAGGCTTTGCCGGTGGCGGGATTGGTGCTGGTGGGGCCCGTACTCCCCTTGCAGCCGCCCAGATTATTGAGGGAAACCACGAAAAACTTGCGCGTATCAAAGGGCTTCCCCGGGCCGATGCAGACGTCCCACCAGCCCGGCTTGCGATCCTCTGGGTGATGGTAACCGGCAGCATGATGGTCACCGGAAAGGGCATGGCACACCAAGATGGCATTGCTGCGGTCGGCGTTGAGGGTGCCATAGGTCTCATA
>JBAUIG010000161.1:0-7144 GCA_049682735.1 Candidatus Macondimonas sp.
TCCGCCTGCCGGTTGAGGACGGGGTCAGGCCTGTCCCCGCAGTGCGCCGGGGCTGGCTGCCGCCTTGGCGCGGACGGCGCGGCCGCGCTCGTACCAGGGGCGGGTGGCATCGAGCACGTGTACCAGCGCCAGCATCACCGGCACCTCGATCAGAACCCCCACCACCGTCGCCAGGGCCGCCCCGGAATTGAAGCCGAACAGGGCAATGGCGGTCGCCACCGCCAGTTCGAAGAAGTTGCTGGCGCCGATCAGCGCCGAGGGCGCGGCGATGCAATGTGGCGAGCCGACCTGCCGATTGAGCATATAGGCCAGTCCCGAATTGAGCACCACCTGGATCAGGATGGGGATGGCCAACAGGACGATGATGAGCGGCTGCGTCAGGATCTGTCGTCCTTGGAAGCCGAACAGCAGCACCAGGGTGGCCAGCAGGGCGAGGAGCGAGACGGGATGCAGCCGCGCCAGCCAGGTTTCCAGTTGCCGGGCACCGTCGGGTCGGGCGAGCAGTCGGCGCCGCCAGAGCTGGGCCAGGGTCAGCGGCACCATGATGTAGAGCAGCACCGACAGCGCCAGTGTGTCCCATGGCACGCTGATGGCGGACAGGCCCAGCAGCAGCCCGACCAGCGGGCCGAAGGCGAACACCATGATCACATCGTTCAGGGCGACCTGCCCCAGGGTGAAGTGGGGTTCGCCGCGCGACAGGTTGCTCCACACGAACACCATCGCCGTACAGGGCGCGCCGGCCAGCAGGATGAGCCCGGCAATGTAGGAGGTGATCTGCTCGGCCGGCAGCAGCGGGCGGAACAGGACGCCCAGGAACAGCCAACCCAGCAGCGCCATCGAGAAGGGCTTGACCGCCCAGTTGATGAACAGCGTCACGCCCACGCCGCCCAGGTGTTGGCGCACCTCGCCGAGGGCCTTGAGGTCGACCTTGAGCAGCATGGGAATGACCATGAGCCAGATGAGCACCGCCACCGGCAGGTTCAGGCCGGCCAATTCCAGTTCACCCAGCTGGGTGAACGCGGCTGGCGCAATCTGCCCCAGGCCGATTCCGGCGACGATGCAGAGCAGCACCCACAGGCTGAGGTAGCGCTCGAAGCCGCCCATGACGGGCGCGGGAGGGGCGGATGCAGTCATGAGGGAGAACTCCAGGCAGCGGGCGGAGGGCGGCTCATTGTAGTAATCGATAGTTCCAGAATCAACGAAATGTTGAGCGGGCCGAGCGCCGGGAAGTTGCCGATTTCTCCCGTCATCGCATTCCCGCGGTTGCGCAGGGCAGGCATGCAGGCGCATTCCACCGGCGCAAGCGGCGGCAATCAAGCGCGCCATCATTCAGAACAGGCATGTGCTAAGTTCGTGGAATCCCTAACCCGACAGGAAAACTGAAATGGCCGCGATAGCTTCCGCCCAACGTCTTGTTGCGATGCTCGTCACGCTGCTTGCATTGACTGCATTTGCCGCGCCTGCGCTCGCCGCCAGCGCGGCCGAGATCGACGCCGAGGTCGACCGGGCGCTGGATGCTTTCCAGAAGATCGACGGCGCGCCGGCATTTCTCGGCATTGCCAAGGGCGTTCTGGTCTTCCCCAAGGTCTACAAGGCGGGGATTGGCGTGGGCGGTGAATATGGCGAAGGCGCGCTGCGCGTCGGGGGAAAGACGGTTGATTATTACAGCACCGCGGCGGCTTCCATTGGTTTTCAGTTGGGCGCGCAGTCCAAATCCATTATTGTGATCTTCACCGACGAAGCAGCGCTGGACAGAGTCCGCGCCAGCGAAGGCTGGAAGGTAGGGGTCGATGGCTCCGTGGCACTGATCGACATCGGTGTCGGCAAGACCGTGGATACCACCAATATCGAGAATCCCGTGATCGGCTTCGTGTTCGGCCAGAAAGGCCTGATGTACAACCTCACGCTGGAAGGTTCGAAGTTCACCAAATTGAACAAGAACTGATCCGGGACGCCTCGGCACGCGGCCAGTTGCCGGGCTCCGCATGCAGGCGAAAAGCCCGGATGTCGGTCAGTCCAGTTTCACCTTGTCGAGTCCCTCGGGAGCGGGCGGATAGCGCATGCGCAGTCGTTCCAGCGTATTCACCAGGATGGCGGAGACCACCAGGTCGCGCACCCACTTGTGATTGGCGGGGATGACATACCAGGGCGCATGGTGATGGCTGGTGGCGGCGAGGGCGTCCTGGTAGGCCTTCATGTAGCCGTCCCAGTATTCGCGTTCACGGATGTCGGCGTAGTCGAATTTCCAGTGCTTGCTGGGGTCGTCCAGCCGATCCTGCAGGCGCTGGCGCTGCTCGTCGATGCTGATGTGCAGGTAGCACTTGATGATCGTGGTGCCCTCGTCACTCAGCATGCGCTCGAAGTCGGCGATGTGGCCGAGGCGCTGCTGTTGTTCGCTGCGGGTTTGGTGGCCACGGGCGCGGGGGACCAGCACGTCCTCGTAATGACTGCGGTTGAAGATGGCGATCTCGCCATCGGCGGGAACCTGACGATGCACGCGCCAGAGGTAATCCCGCCCCAGTTCATCGGCATTTGGCGCGCGGAAGTTGGCGACCCGAACCCCCAGTGGATCAACGGTATGAAACACCCGGCGGATGGTGCTGTCCTTGCCGGATGTGTCCATGCCTTGCAGGATCATCAGGATGCGGTGCTTCTTTTGGGCGTAGAGCAGATCCTGGAGCTGATCGAGTCGCTCGGAGAGGGATTCGCGCTGGTGGACGCCGGCACTTTTGTCACCGCCTGCGACCCAGACATCATCAGGATCCCAATCCTTCAGCCGCACCTTGCTGCCCGGAGGGACCCGATAACGGTCGCCGATGTCGCCCAGTTTGCCCATGTGCTTGTGCTCCCTGCTGGATTTGCTTCAATGGCTCGGAAGGATGGCCGGTTGCTGTCCGGCGCTTGTCGTCAAGACTCAGGAGGATAGGGGATCCATGACACGTGTGCATCTGTGGGAATGGGAAGACCTGCCCTGGGTTCCCGATTTCATCCGCCGCTTCATCACCGACCATCTGCGTTTCCTCGCGCAGGTCATGGGGCTGTTTCAGCCCCTGATGCCGCAATTGGTGGCGGCCCTGCGCGCGAGCGGGGCAACGCGCATCGTGGATCTGTGTTCCGGTGCGGGCGGACCGGTGCCGGGACTGCTTCCGTGTCTGGATGCGGCCGGCGCCGCGGATGTCCCGGTGGTGCTGACGGATCTTTACCCCAACCGGGCGGCTTTCGCCGAGTTGGAACAATCCTCGGGCGGGCGCATTACCGGCTGGCCAGTGTCGGTGAGCGCCTTCGACCTGCCCCCTGAGCTCGATGGTTTTCGCACCGTTTTCACCGGATTTCACCATTTCCGGCCCGAGCAGGCCCATCGTATCCTCAGCGACGCGGTAGCCAAACGCGCCGGCATTGCAGTTTTCGAAGGGCAGGAGCGGGCAGTGCACACGGTGATCCTGATCCCGATCCTGGTTTTTCTGGCCGGGGTGTTCTTTACCCCCTTCGCCGGGAGAGTGACCTGGCAGCGGCTGCTGTTCACCTACCTGATCCCGATCTGTCCGCTGGCCTTCGCTTGGGACGGCTTCGTGTCCTGCCTGCGCACCTACTCGCCGGCTGAACTGCGGGCGCTGACGCGGGATCTGGAGTCGGCGGATTATCACTTCGAGATCGGCAAGCGCTGGTTGAGGGGGCGCTTCGGCTTCCCCTACCGGGCGACCTATCTGTTCGGCGTGCCGCGCTCAGGGTCGGCTGGATAGCGATCCCATCCCGGAGGGGCAGGTCGGAGTCTCCGTGCGGCGCACAACTGTCTGGACATCCTGATGGGTGGCATCTCGATGCTTGTGCCGACGTCTTGCGGCGCTTCAAGCTCATTTCGAGGCGATTCGTTAAGCTTGCAACGCTTCTCTGGTGTCGGCAACAGTTGAGGGATGTACCGGTCGGCTGTCCTGCCTTGGGCCGCACAGCCAGGGAACTTCAATCCAGGCTGTGACTCTCTTTCATGAAATTCCCGCCGCTTCATGCATCGCTTATGGGGCGTCTGCCCTGACAAGGAACCCTGGACATGGACAGCATTCTGGAGAGCTTCCGGCAGGTTCCCTTCACCCTGTGGCTGATCACGGCTGCCTCCCTGCTGGGCACGGTGGTGGTTGCCGGCGGGCTCCATCGTTTGTTGCACCCGAATAATGGGCTCAGCCAACAGGCACCGGCCGATTCGCCGGCGTTACGCCAGTTGATCCGCGAGCTGCTGTTCGCTTCCCGGTATCCGATCGTGCTTGCGGTGCTGGTTGGGGGCACGCATCTGTCACTGCGGCCCGTGGTGCGTTCCCTCGAGAGCGAGACCGGGATTGTGCTGTCGGCGGCCCTGGAAAAAGGCGCGGACATCCTACTGTTTGCCTGGACCTTCTGGGTGCTATATCGGATTGCCCGGCGGCTGGCGCGCTTTGCCGAGCATTGGGCGCAAAAGCAGACCGGCGCGCTGGAGGCGGTACTCGTTCCCGTCCTGGCCAACGGCCTGCAATTGGTATTGCCCCTGATTGCCCTGTTGCTGGCCCGGCCCCTGCTCCCCGCATCGCCCCGATACACCCAAATCGTCAATCTGGTTGCGTCCATACTGCTGATCGCCACGATCGCCTGGGTGCTGATCCGGGGATTGACGGTGCTGGAACGCCTGGTGATGCTGCGTTATCGGATCGATGTCGAGGACAATCTCCAGGCGCGCGGTATCCGTACCCAATTTTCGTTTCTCAAGAAGCTGGGTATTTTCATCATTGTGCTCATTGCGGCTTCTTCGGCCTTGATGCTGTTCGACGGGGCACGCCAACTGGGCACCAGCCTGCTGACCTCGGCCGGCATCATTGGTCTGGTGGTTGGCTTCGCCGCGCAGAAAATCCTCGGCAATCTGCTGGCGGGATTCCAGATCGCCCTGACCCAGCCCATCCGCATCGACGATGCGGTGATCGTGGAAAACGAATGGGGCTGGATCGAGGAGCTGACGCTGACCTATGTGGTAGTGCGCTTGTGGGACTGGCGCCGCCTCGTGTTGCCGATCAACTATTTTCTGGAAAAGCCGTTCCAGAACTGGACCCGTAACTCGGCGGAGCTGATTGGCAGCGTTTTTTTGTATACCGACTATGGGGTGCCGCTGGAGCCGCTCCGGGCGGAGCTGACCCGTTTGCTGCAGGCCCACCCGCTCTGGGATGGCAAGGTCAACGTCCTGCAGGTCACCGACAGCCGCGAGCGGGTGATCGAGCTGCGTGCCTTGATGAGCGCACGCAATGCGCCCCAGGCCTGGGATTTGCGCTGCGCCATCCGTGAAGGGCTGATCGTCTATCTGCAGCAGCACCATCCCGAGGCGCTGCCGCGGGTTCGCGCTGAAATCGACTTGCCCTCTTCATCCCGGTCCCACGAGAGCGGCGCGAGGCAAATGCCGGGTGAAGATGGTGGCGAGAACAGGGCGTGATGGGCAATGCTGCGCGATCCCATGGCGCCGTATGGGTTGCCGGCGCTATGGGAGATGTATCGCGGTTTACCAGCGCATGGTCAGGCCGGCATAGACAGCGCGGCCGTCGCCGGGGATGAACTGGACGGTATTGGGCCCAAATGCGCCCACGTCCGGTTCGACGATGAGGCCGGTGGTGGCCGCGTATTTCTCATCGGTGAGATTGCGGCCGTCCAGGAACAGGGTGAGCCGCGGATTCACGTCATAGCTGGCGGTCAGGCCCAGCAAGGCATAAGGCTCGGTTTCCAGGGTGTTCCTGAAGTCGATGGGATAGCCCTGCGGCACCCATTCCACATGCGGCGCAATCGAGAAGCCGGCGGCATGGCGGTAGCGCAGTTCGGCCCGCAGGTAGTGTTCGGGAATTCCCGGAATCTGGTTGTCACCCCATTGCGGGTCGCTGTCGAAGTTGAAGTCGTTGTAGGTGTAGGCCAGCCGGCTGGAGATCTCCTGGGCATCGAATTGCGCGAGCCGGGCGCCCAATCCCAGCTCGACGCCTTGGTGAATGGTCTGGTCGGTGTTGAGCACGGCGCTCTGGCCGCCATCGCCTAGGGCGATGAAGATCAGTTCAGCGCGCACCCAGCTCCGATACAGGCTCGCGTCCCAGGAGAGCGCCGCCCATTGGCCGCGACTGCCGATTTGGAGTGTGGTGGCGGTTTGTGGGTCCAGGTTGGCCAGGCCACTCACGCCGGGAATGCTCTGCGCGTGTCTTCATAGGTTTCGGCGTCCACCACCGCGCGCCGCCGGGAATCTGTTCGATGCGCTCGCGGGCCTGGGCCGCACTGGGCACGGTCAGGTTGCCGCCCGTGCCGGTCACCGTGACCTCGGGAAGTACGACCGCCGGCGCGACAGGTGCCATTTCGGCCTGTGCGCCGCTGGGGGCAGTGCGGACAGGGCAGCCAGCAGCCCCAGCGGCCAAGGGGGCATCGAATTCATGGGAAGTCCTTTTCCGGTTTGAGGGCGAGGCGATTCTCCCTGAATTTCCAGTGGCTTGGCGCAAGTGCGACAATTTGTCGCAGGCCGGGCGGATGCATCTGTCGGCGCTGCGCGGGGCCGCCCCCGCATTGCCAGTGCGCAGTCAGCGGCGCGCGCTTGCAGGTCACGATGAGTCACCGCTTGAACCTTGACAGCGCTTGTCTCAAGATAGCGACGGCGCATGTGCGCTGTGTCGAGGTTCCAACCCTATGGATGTGCCCCAACGATGGGCGAGTGCATCTCCCACCATTCCCGCCTTTGCCGTCCGTGATCTATCGAAATCCATCCGCTTCTACGAACAGGCCCTGGGGCTCGAATTGGCCCAGTTGCTTGATGCCGGGCGCCGCGCGCTGCTGTGTCACGGCGATTGGCAGCTCCTGCTCGCCGAAGAGCGCAACCCTCATCCCCAGTCGCTGCAAGTCCAGGTGGCCGAGGCCGAATCCCTGTACCGGCGCTGCAATGCGGCCGGCGCGACGGTTGCCGGTTACCTGCGCCGCGCCGCCGATGGCCACCGCCATTTCGAGATCGAGGATCCCGATGGCCACCGCCTCCGCATCGAAGAAGAAATCATGCCCTGAGCGATCATCCCACGCCGGCGCCTGATCCGGTCTGCCTCCCAATGCACGACGTCAAGGAACGACGCCATGAAGGACGCGCTTTACCACCGCGAAGGGGATTTCCATATCCCCA
>JBAUIG010000162.1:0-2980 GCA_049682735.1 Candidatus Macondimonas sp.
GAGATGCCACGAGGTTCTCCCAGCCGTTTGTTGCCCGTGCGCTCAGCGGATTATGAAAGCAACATTTTTGCGCGATTAGGGCATCGTTTCCAATGGCGCCAGTCCACGGATCCCGCAGTCGGAGAAAGCGCCTTGTGGGACGCATTGGCCGGGGGTCATCCTGCTTTGGTGCAGACAGATCTGTTTTATCTGCCCTATTACGATTCGCATACCCATTTTCCTGGCCATTTGATCGTGGTCTGGGATTATGACGCGGCGCGGCAGGTGTATCGGGTGACGGATACGGAGCGCCCTCAGGTGCTGGAGTTATCCCGGGAAGCGCTGGCGGCGGCTCGATTTTCTCGCGAAGGTCCCTTTCCCCTGTCGGGCCAGTTCTACGCGCCGGAGTCCATGACGACACCGGAAGATCTGCCCGCCCGGTTGCATGCCGCCATTCTGGCCAATAGCGCAAGCCTGTTGTCAGGCCGTGCATCTTTTCAGGGTCTGGCTGCGTTGGCGCGTTGGCAAGCGGATCTGTCACGCTGGCCCGGGCTTGCGGATTGGCAGTGGACGGCCCGCTTTGCCTACCAGATCATCGAGAAGCGGGGCACTGGCGGCGGGGCGTTTCGTTTGCTGTATGCCGATTTTCTGGCTGAGGCAGCGGCTTGGCTACCGGCGATCCATGATCTTCAACTGGAATTCCGCATGCGCGAGTTGGCAGGCCTCTGGACCGATCTTGCCAATGCGCTTAAGAACAGCTCTGAGTATGAAAGACCATCCTTTGGGGATGTCGCCACGCTGCTCTCTGATCTCGAGGTGCGCGAACGCGCGTGGCATGAGACGGCGATCCGACTACCGCTTCCAGCTAAATAGCCATCAAATCGGTCTTGACCCTGGGTGGTGTCGCACGGAATACGCTTCTCGGAAGTAGGGCGATTGGCTGACTTGCAGGGGCTGGGCGGTGAGCGTATAACCTAGCATCCATATTTGGCTCAGCCTCTGAAATCTTACAGGGATTGTGATTATGCGATTGCCTCAAAGGAAGGCGGTGGTGCTCTTTTGTGCCGCCGTGTGGATGCCCGCCATTGCTGCTGCGGAAACGCTTGATCAGGCTTGGGAAATGGCCAAGGCCACCGATTTCGGCCTCAGGTCCTCCCATTTTTTGGCCGAGTCGGCCGAAGCCGCCCGCAGCGCAGCCGCTCGTGGGCGTTTTCCCTCTGTATCGGCGAATGGCGTCATGGTGAAGCTTGATAATGCGCCCACCATTGAGTCTCCGATACAAGGTGACCTGACGATACCATCCCCGATCCGCCTTCCTTTACTTCCCTCGAGCTTTTCCTTCCCTGTGCCTGCTGACCTACAGCAATTCGAGGTTGGCGAGGACAAACTTACCCAGGCAACCATCACGGCAACTCTACCGATCTATACTGGCGGACGGCTGACCAATATCACCAAGGCAGCCAAATCGCAGGTCGATGCGGCGGGCTGGGGTGTGCGCCAGACGGAGCAGGAGCTGAAAATTCGCGTGGCGGAAGCCTATGTGAACGTGTTGCGGGCAAGGGGGGGCGCAGGAATTTCCGATCAGGAATTGGAAGCTGTTTCGGGTTATGTGAAAGATGTTCAGAATCTTTACGGCCAGGAAATGGTGGCCAAGAACGACTTGCTATCCGTGCAGGTCTATTTCGCCGAATCGCAACAACGCAATATGCAGGTCAAGAACGCCGTCGAGCTCGCCCAGTCTTTTTATAACAATTTACTGGGTCGTCCGCTCGACGCGCCGGTTGATCTGGAGCCCTTGGATCCCCCACCCGAAACCCCGGGAGCCACGCTGGAAAGCCTGACGGAAAAGGCCATCGCCAACCGCCCTGAGTTGAATACACTCGGCGCTCAGAGCGAGAGCCTGCGTTATGCAGCTAAAGCCATCAAAGGCGGTCTTCTGCCGCAGGTCGCCTTGTTGGGCGGCATGATCTATGTAGATCTCGATACGCTGGAGGACAATACCATCGGCTATGCCGGGGTAGGGGCCTCTTGGACCTTGTTTGATTCCGGCGTGACCCGCAAGCAGGCGGAATCCTTGTCCAAGCGGAGAATTTCGAGTGAGGAGTTGCTCGCCCAGGCTCGCACCCTGATCACCCTGCAGGTCAGGCAAACATGGCTGGCACGTGATGAAGCCTTGAATCGCCTCAAAGTCGCGCAGGCCACGCTGGAAAGCGCGGATGAAAACCAGCGCGTCACCCGGGATCGCTACCGGGAAGGCATGGGAACCAATACCGAGGTGCTCGAGGCAGAAACACGCCGCACCGCCGCTTTCACGAGCTATAACAACGCCAAATACGATGCAGTTTACGCCGATCTACGTCTCAAGTATGTGGTGGGCGGAATCTGATTCCGTAATACTCGCTTTGGATCCCTCAGTACACATATAGGATGACATCAATGGCCACGGACAAGGGACGTCGACCAATCGGATGGTTGCTGCTGGGGCTGGGGGCGGTAGTGCTCGTGGCCTTGCTGGTGATGTATCGCATCTCCAGTGCGCCACTTCCGGAAGGATTGTTGCAGGTCAATGGGCGCATCGAGGGAGACACCACCACGGTCGCGGCCAAATATCCCGGAAAGGTCCGGGAAATCATGGCCAAGGAAGGCGATCTGGTTGAGGCGGGGCAGGTGCTCACTCAGATGGAAGACGAGGAGATCCAGGCGAAGCTTCGTCAGGCGGATGCCGGCATCGCCAGCCTTGAGGCCCGCCGGGATGCGGCGAACGAGACCTTGGCAGTCGCCAAGAAAGAGCTGCCCTTGGGGATCGCGGCAGCTCAGGCTCAAGTGAATCATATGCAGGCAACGGTCGAGAAGGCCCAGGCCGCTGAAGGGCAGTTCAGTCGCGATCTTGAACGCATCAAGGTGTTGGCGGAAGCAGGCACTGTCAACAAACAACGTCTCGAGCAGGCCCAGCTGCAATACACCGTCATGACCAAGGACATCCGGTCGGCCCAGGCCGGGT
>JBAUIG010000163.1:0-13027 GCA_049682735.1 Candidatus Macondimonas sp.
GCTTCCCTGCATCTGGGGCACAGCTTGGTGCTGATGGACCGTTGGGACGCCGAGGACACCCTGCGCCGCATCGAGCGCGAGCGGGTGACCTCCACCCATATGGTGCCCACCATGTTCCATCGCCTGCTGGCGTTGCCCGATGCGGTCAAGCGACGCTATGACGTGTCCAGCCTGCAGGCGGTGATCCATGGCGCCGCGCCCATCGGCGTCGAGTCCAAGAAGGCGCTGATCGACTGGTGGGGCCCGGTGATCTTTGAATATTACGGCGCCACCGAAGGGGGCGGAACCATCGCCAATTCAGCGGACTGGCTCAAGAAGCCAGGGACGGTGGGCAAACCCTGGCCTGGCACGGAAATCCGCATCTTCGACGATGCGGGCCAGCCCGTGCCTGCCGGTCAGCCGGGCAATGTCTACATGAAATCGATGATTGGGGAGTTTGAATACTACAAGGACCCGGCCAAGACGCAGGAAAGCCGCCATGGGGAATTGTTCACCGTGGGCGATATCGGCTATCTGGATGAGGAGGGCTGGCTGTTCCTGTGCGACCGGGCCAAGGACCTGATCATTGCGGGTGGCGTCAATATCTATCCGGCGGAGATCGAGAAGGTGCTCATGGAGCATCCCAAGGTGGCCGATGCGGCCGTGTTCGGGATTCCCAACGAGGAGTGGGGCGAGGAGGTGAAAGCCGTGATCCAAGCGGCCGACGGGGTGGAGCCGGGCCCGGCGCTGGCTGAGGAACTGTTGCAGTTCGCCACCGAACGCCTCGCCCGTTTCAAGCTACCGCGGTCGATTGATTTCATCGCCGAACTGCCGCGCCTGGATACCGGCAAACTCTACAAGCGCTACTTGCGTGATCCTTACTGGGAGGGCCGGAATCGGAAGATCTGATCGTCCGTACGAATGGCAAAACCCTTAAAAAATAAAGGGCCAAAGCCTATTGAACGACCGTTTAGTTAGGTGTATATAAGAAGCAGGGGCACTGGATCTATCTCCAGAATCCCAGATAAACACATCGGGAGCGAGGCGTACGGCTTCAACCCCGAAGTAAACCAAGGGGCAAAGACCCCATGCCGGCAAACGTGGGCTTGCTCACCGCCGGTCAATCGCAACAAGAGGAGACAGAAACATGAGTACCGTGATGAATCAAGACGTGATCGCGCCTGTGGCGAACACGGAAGCCCCCCGTCCACCTTGGATCCTGGCGTTTGGCGTTACAGCGGTTGCCATCGCATTGGTGGCGCTGGTGAAATGGTATCAGCACGCTTTTTCCTGGACCGTAGGATTGGATTCCTTCTCGGATGAATTCCAGGTCTATTGGATGAGGATTTTCTACGCTCAGATCATCGGACTTCCGCTCCTGGGCGCCATCGGCGCGGCATGGCTTTGGCTGACCCGCGATCGGGATATCCAGAACCTTCCCGCCCGTGATGAATTGGCGCGATTCTATGCCATGTTCAGCATTCTCGTGGTCGCGGCGATTGCGCTGATCTCGGCGCTGGGATTGTTGACCGAGGCCGATGCAGCCTGGCATCAGGTGGTCGTGCGGGATACGGATTTCACCCCCACGCACATCTTCCTGTTCTATCTGGGGATTCCCGCTGGTCTGGGCGGTTTGGCCATGGCCTGGATCTGGGTGCACACCCGGTTGCCCTATTTCGCCAATCGGGTTTCATTGCCCCTGTCCTTGGCGATCATCGGCTTCATGATGGCTGGCCCTGTGGTCGCGTTCAATGAATGGGCGCATACCTTTTTCTATGCCGAGGAATTGTTCGGCGCCCCGGTGCACTGGTTCTTCGTGCTGGCTGGGTTCTTCCTGGTGTTTCTGATTGGCTTCGTGATTCAGTGCATGCAGCGCATGTATGAGTTGACCCAGGGCTATAGCCTGGAGGAGGTGGAGCGGGAGATGGGGTTGAGCCGTCGTTGACTGGCGGTTGAGGTCGATGGGACGGATCGGCACGAAGGAGCGTCACCGATCCGTCCCAGCTCCGATGAGGATGGGCGGCTGACGCTCGATCATCTTCCAGCACGACGCGATCACTATGTCTCGAAATGGCCAACAGAAAAAGGAAGAGCTGGCATGTCCATAGAATTCGGTTCCGTTGAGGCTGATATTTCCCGCGCGCCGCGCGGCAAGGCGCTGACAAATGTCCAGGATCAGGTGGCGGCTTGGCGCAACGTTGATCTGTTTTTCTTCCCTCTCATTTCCATCCTGATTGGCGGGGCAGCGGTGTTCCTGTGCGCCCTCACAGTGGGCGACTGGAGCTACTGGATGGATTGGCGTGACCGTCGCTGGTGGCCCTTGCTGACGCCCTTGCTGCTCCTTGCCCTGCCTGCCGTGGCCACGTATGCCTTCTGGAAATACTTCAAGCTGCCGGTAGCGGCAACCGGCCTGGCGCTGGGCTTTTGGTTGTCCCAGATGATCAGTCGATATGTGAACTTCTATGTTTTCACGGCCTTCCCCATGAACTGGGTCATGCCGGAGGTGTGGATCGGCGCGGCGGTGGTGCTGGACGCTGTGCTGCTGATCACCCGCAGCTTTGCCTTGACCGGCTTGGTGGGCGGCATGCTTTTCGGCTTGCTGTTCTCGGCGATGAACTGGCCGGTGGTGGCGCCCATGCACATGCCGGTGCAACTGGGGGAGACGGTGATGACGCTGGCTGACTACATGGGCTTCCAGTACATCCGTACCGCCATGCCGGAGTATGTACGCATCATCGAGGCGGGCACATTACGCACCTTTGGCACCCATGTGGCGCCCGTGACCGCCTTTGTTTCCGGCTTCTTTGCCATCCTTGTCTATTACATCTTCGTCTGGGTCGGATCGAAGGGCGCCAATCCCGCCTGGCTCAAGAAGCTGGTCTGAAAATAAGCCATTGATTCACGGAGGAATCATGATGGTCAAGATTGGAAGCATGGGAAATATTTGGTTGCGCCGCGCGATGGGGCTGATTCTGGTCTGCATCCTATCGGGAGTGGTATTGGTCCCGCCGGTGTTCGCCCACGGCGAAATTGCTCAGATGGCGGGAATCCGCATGCGCACGATTCATTGGTTTGATACCCAGATCGAACCCCTGAAAGTCCAGGTCAACGACATTGTGACCGTGCGCGGCAAGTTCATGGTCTCGGGACACTGGCCGGATTATGTGGCCAAGCCGGAGGAATGGGTGTTCTTGAATATTGGCGTGCCCGGGCCTGTGTTTGTTCGACTGGACGCCACCATCAACGGCATGCCTCAGTACCAGTCCACCGCCTTCAAACGGGGTGAATTCTATGAATATGAGGTCAAACTGAAGGCGCGTGTGCCCGGCGAATGGCATCTTCATCCGCTGATCAATGTCTGGGAGGCGGGACCATTGGCGGGACCAGCGAAGTTTGTCCAGATTACCGGCAACAAGGCGGATTTCGTCAACACCGTGACCCTGATGGATGGGGAAACGGTCGATGTGGAGCACTATGGGCTGGCTTCCATGTGGTCGATCCACTTGCTGTGGGTTGCAGTTGGCTTGCTCTGGGTGGCGTACTGGTTCCGTCATCTTCCGGTGATGATGCGGCGTTATGTGGCGGTCAAGATGTATGGAGAGCTCGAGGCAGAGCGGCATCTCATCACCATCAAGGATATCGCGGTCAGTATTGGCTTTGTGTTGGGTATTCTGGGAATCACCCTGGCCCTCATGATGTGGTCGATGAATCGCTATGCCATCACCATGCCCCTGCAAACCGGTAAGGTGGAAGCGCCGATCATTCCCTTGCCTGAATCCCAGCAGCAGGTGGATGTGAAAGTCCAGAAAGCCCAGTTCGACCTGCCATCGCGGCGACTGGATCTGGCGCTCGAGGTCACCAATCGGTCGTCTGAACCGGTGCGGATCGGGCAATTCGTCACGGGATACGCCCGATTCATCGACGCGGCGGTCCTGAAGGACGTCAAAAGCGATCGCTATGATCCTGTGGCACCAAATGCACTTCATAGCGATGTCACCTGGGTTGAGCCTGGGCAGACCCGGCTGGTCAATCTGACGGTGGCGGATGCCCTGTGGGGTGAGCATCGCCTGACGGATATCGTGGCTGAGCCTGACTTGCGTTTTGCCGGTCTGTTGTTTTTCTATAACGCCGATGGCCATCGCCAGATTCGGGAAATCGGTGCCCGGATGACGCCGAATTTCCTGCCGGGCTATGTCCCGGTCAATCGCCATGGCGGCCACGTTGCCCGGGAATCGAAAGACTTGCTGGGCTGAGTTTGAGGCACCTTGCATTACGGATCAGGCGGGGCTCGGCCCCGCCTTTTTTGTTTCCCAGCGCCAAGCGTCCGTCAGCAGGTTATGCAGTTCGCTGTGTCGCGGCGTCCAACCCAATATCTTTTGGGCGAGGCTGGCATCAGCCACGAGTCTGGCAGGGTCACCAGGACGGCGCACACCGATTTGGTGGGGAACCGCGTGACCGGTGACTGCCTCGATGGCGTGCAGGATCTCGAACACGGAGTATCCCTGTCCATTTCCCAGGTTGAGCGCATGGCTTGAGCCCCCATCCAGCAGATACTGCAGGGCCAGGGCATGGGCTTCCGCCAGGTCAGTGACGTGGATATAGTCGCGAATGCAACTGCCATCCGGAGTGGGATAGTCTGCGCCGTGAACGGTCAGCGGCGCACCCGTTCCTGCCGCCGCACGCAGCGCCAGCGGAATCAGATGGGTTTCCGGATCATGGCGCTCGCCCAATTCACCGTCCGGATCCGCGCCGGCCGCATTGAAATAGCGCAAGCTAACCGATTTCAGTCCGTAGGCAGCGTCATAATCCCGCAGCAGTTGCTCCACCATCCATTTGCTGCGTCCATAGGGATTGATGGGTTGGCAGGGATGTTCCTCGGTCAGCGAGTCCTGTGAGGGGATGCCGTAGACAGCCGCTGTGGACGAAAAAATGAAACGCTGGATGCCGTGCCGCAGCAAAGCATCCACGAGTTGTTTGGTCAGGACGAAGTTGTTGTGGTAGTAGGCCGCTGGATTGCGGACGGATTCCCCAACCTGGATGAACGAGGCGAAATGCATGACCGCATCAAAACGTTCGCTGGATAAAAGCTGCTCGATAAGCCCCATGTCGCCCATGTCGCCCACGATCAGGCGGCCTGAACCGACCGCATCCGCATGTCCGTTGCTCAGGTTGTCCAGGGTTACAGTGGTATAAGCTTTTTTGTTCAAGCATTTGAGAAGATGAGAGCCAATATAGCCTGCGCCGCCGACGACCAGAATCCTGTCTTCACCGCGATTCATTGACTGCTCACTTAGAAAGCGGAGAGACGCCTGCAAAGGTCTCCTCGCAAGGCCGGATTGGGCGCATTGTTCTGTTTGTCAGTAATGCCAATGATGTTCCTGGCTGACAGGATTGATTGGAATGTCCAACCTCAGCTTGCTTATCAGCAAAGCCGGTCAGTAGGCGCCTCGGCGCTGGAAGACCACGGCCACCGTCTTGAACAGGATGCTCAGATCCAGAAGGAGACATTGTTTCGCCACATAAGTCGTGTCCATGTCGATGCGTTCGGCGTAGTCGACGTCATTGCGACCACCCACCTGCCACAAGCCAGTCACGCCGGGCCGAACGGCAAGATAGACGGGTGCTCTTGCCCCATAGCGGCGCAACTCATCGGGCACCACGGGGCGGGGACCGACCAAACTCATATCTCCGCGCACGACGTTCCAGAATTGCGGCAGCTCATCCAGGCTGTACTTGCGCAGGAAATGGCCGATGCGGGTGATGCGCGGATCGTCCTTCAGCTTGAAATCCCGCTCCCACTCGGCCCGCAAAGCGGGTTGTTCGACCAGGAGTCGAGCCAAAACGGCTTGGGCATCGGGCACCATGGTGCGGAATTTATAGCAGGGAAACAGGCGACCATCCCGCCCCACACGGGTATGGGCAAAGATGATATCGGGGCCGCTCAGCCGGACCAGCAGGGCAATCAGGGCGATTAAGGGCGCGAAAACAATCAGGAAGCTTACGGCCCCGGTCACATCCATCAGGCGCTTGAGGAAAGCGCCTCTTTGTGAAAATCCCATATGTTTCATGAAGGGTCGTTTGACTTCTGACAGCGCTGAAACCATTTTTGCATCGTTCAGGATTGACATTGAAAACATCCTCCATGTAACGGGGGCATTACAGGCGATTGCATGCTTCGGCGGTAAGGATCTGCGGGTGAGCTCAGTTTGAATGGCAAATATTGCGCCAATATGTACTTTGCGTCTTGAAGCGCGGTTCCTGACTATTATTGGACTTCCGTAAGCAATTTGGTTCGCTGTCTTGACAGGGCTTCGGCTCGATCGCGAGGCGAAACGTCATCTTGCTGCACTGCGACGGTGCGCCATTGTCTGTTAGGGCTGTGCGTTTTGTAAAGTCTGTCTTTGCAATGCAGACGCTATCCCAGGTTTATGGATCCCTTGCTGGGTCCCTTGTGTAAGTGGGGCGAAAATGGACCGAGATCGTCTCATTCTGACGTTAAGCGGCACGTTGTGCCCAGGATTGATGGTTTGGATATTGCATTCATTTGAAGGCATACATCGGGACTGTCGTTGCGCGGTCTTGTAAGCCAAATTCTGGTATCTTTAACATTATCAGGGCGCGGATTGATGATGGGCGCAGGACTTGCTGGGATTAAAGAAACCCTCACCCAGCCCGAAGAATTATTCAACTACCTGTTTAAGGGAAAGTTAAGCCATGGCGGCAGATACCTATCGATTGGGGCTGACGGGAATGTTGGTCATGGCGGGCTCCTCCGCATGGGCCCAGTCGGCTCCTGAGTCGGCAAGTACAATCATTGCAGTGCAAAGCTTTGCCTCTCCCACACTGGAGACACCAGTGGGTTTCGGCGGGCGCTGGGGCGATGTGGGCGTCGGAGTATTCGGTCAGACCTTCGGCAGCAATGAAGATGCATCGGCGGGTGTGGCCATCGGTTTTGGCGATCCAGATGCCTATTTTGGCGCCGAACTGGGAGTCGGATTCTCATCGCTGACCAATGACAACAGTGAGGACTCTTTTGGTGAATCCGGCGGATTCTCCTTCAAATTGCACCGCAATCTGCCGGGCTATTCGGCCATTTCGGTAGGTGTCAATGGCTTTGGCGTATGGGGCGGCGCCGAGGATTTCAACGATCCCAGTTACTATGCCGCCTATTCCAAGATGGTGCCCGTCGGCCGGTTCGCCAGTATCCTGACCATTGGCGCCGGAACGGAGGTCTTCAACGATCCGGGGGAAGATGGGGCCAATGTGTTCGGTTCGGCGGCACTATATGTGACGCCCCAAGTATCGCTGATTGGCGAATATACGGGGCGTTTCGCCAATGTGGCGGTGTCCGTGGCGCCTTATTCCTGGCTACCGATGTCGGTGACGGTCGGGGCCGTAAACGTCACGGAACGTTATGATGCTGATACGGAACTGGCGGTGTCGGTAGGTTTCGGCTTTAATTTCACCTGATCGCGGGGACCGGCCTCGTGATCGTTTTTCATCGATGAGCGGAGGTGTGTTATGCGCAAGACGAATCATTTGATGACGGTTGGCGCGGCGCTGTTGGCCTTGGCCGTAGTGCCGTCAACAGCCATGGCAGCGCCTTTTGAGGTTGGCAGCACGGGTACCCAGGGCTGGGGGATCGATTTCAATCCCGCAACGGGCAAAACCGTTTATGTGTTTCCTGGCAAGAAGCAGATCATTGCCGATCCTGTTGCTAACACCAAAGCGGTTACCCGGCGGAACGGCACAGTGGTGACCAAACAGTATCCTGAGGGTAGCCGCCGTGGAGGACCTTCCATGGGCTTGGCGCGATTCTTCTTGAGTCGTAGCCCCTGAAAGGTGTAGGGAGGATGCCTGACACAAAGTTGGATCCTTGCTTTCATTAGCCGACCCGTTCGCGGGTCGGCATTGTTTTTGAGATTGCATGCTTTGTGCACTGAAATGGCAAATCTCATGATTGGCAGTGGTGGGGGAGGCAGCCGTGCGCTTTCGAGTGCTGATGGTTTGCAGCGGCAACATCTGCCGGAGCCCATTGGCTGAAGCGGTGCTTGCAGGGGAAGACTTACCCAAGGTCGTATCCGTAGCGTCGGCAGGCATTGGCGCGTTGGTGGGTTCGGCTGCGCATCCCGATGCCATTCGGGTGGCCAAATTTCATGGATTGGATCTTCAGGCCCATCGGGCACGCCAATTCGGCCAGGCGTTGGCCCAAGCTCATGATCTGGTCTTGGTTATGGAAACGTATCAACGTCAATGGATTGAGCAGGGCTTTCCGTATTTGCGCGGACGCGTCCATTTGCTGGGTAAATGGCAGAATCATGAAATCGCCGATCCGTTTCGCAAGGGGTCACAGGCGTTTGATGTCGCGATGGAGGAAATCGTGCAGGCGGTGGCGAGTTGGCGCCCGCGCTTGACTTGAGCGAGAGGCAAGATACCTTCGCATTGATGGTCTTGAATCAACACACAAATGTTCAGAGCCGGATAAAAAAATCAGGGATAGCACTCAATGATCGAGTCACGGATTTTCATTCGCCTGGGATGGGTGCTTTTGTCTGGAATGGTGGCGGGATGCGGCAGTGTTCCAGGAATAGTGGTCGACAATCCAGATGCACCTCAGCGCAGCTGGGCACCGGATTTTCTTGATCCACTCTTGACGGGCTCATCAGCGCAGGAAGAGCGGGCGACCCTTGAGCAAGCGGAGGACCAGCTCTCCCCCCGAATCATTCCGGTAACTCCTGAGTTGCTGCGCGAGCAGGCGATGACCCGCCAAGTGCTGGATCAGACGGTCAGCGGATTGATGCAAGGTAACCAGCCGGCGGCCTACCGCATCGGTCCTCAGGACATCCTCAATGTCTTGGTCTGGGACCATCCCGAACTCAGCAATCCTATGGGGAATTTCCAGGATATCCAGAGCATGGGGCGCCTGGTGCGTGAAGACGGCACCATCTTCTTTCCCTATGCCGGCGTGGTCAAAGTGGCGGGGAAGACCGTGGAGGAGATCCGCCTTGATCTCGAGCGTAAGCTGACGCCCTATATCCAAAGTCCTCAGGTGGACGTGCGCGTGGTGGGCTTTCGCAGCAAGAAGGTCTACGTGACCGGCGAGGTGGACAGGCCTGGCATCGTGCCCGTAACAGATGTACCCATGACGATCATGGATGCCATCAATATGGCCGGCGGCTTTGACAAGGATCGGGCTGACCAGCGCACCGCCTATCTCACCCGCAACGGCGAGCGCCGGGCTCTGGACATTCTGGCGCTCTATTCCGGCTCGCAAAGCAATCTGCTGCTCCAGGATGGGGATGTCCTGTATGTGCCGAACAATACCCAGAACAAGGTCTTCATCCTGGGCGAGGTGGAAAAGCAGCAGGCGGTGCTGATGGACCAGGGTCGATTGACACTCGCCGATGCCTTGGCGGGCGCCGAAGGCATTAATCTAAGTACGGCGAATACCCGCGGCATCTATGTGATCCGTGCGGTTCCCGGCATGGCTGAAGATGGAAGCCCGGGACCGGTGCAGGCAAACATCTATCAGCTGGATCTGCATGACGCTGCGGCTTTGGTACTGGCGGACGGCTTCCAGTTACAGCCACGGGATCTGATCTATGTTTCCAGCTCCAGTCTGGTGCGCTGGAATCGCGTGATCCAGCAGATTTTGCCGACCATTACCACATTGTTCCAGACCGATCGTTTGATCTTTAACCGCTAAGGACTTCTCATGCAGCCGTCCCCTCCGCCGGTGTCATCCGATCAGGCCGCCTTTGTTTCGCAGGGCGGGGCAGACGGACCGAATGATGAAATTGATTTGCGCGAACTCATTGCCGTTCTTGCGGCCGGAAAATGGACCATCGCGCTGATTGCAGCGATTGTACTGGCGCTGGGCATGGCCTATGCCTTGACCAGTACACCGATCTATCAGGCAAACGCCCTGGTTCAGGTCGAATCGACGACTAACTCCGTGCTGGATGAATTGCAGAGCCTGAGCGCATTGACAGGCAATGAATCGCCGGGTCAGACGGAAATCCAGATCCTGAAATCCCGCTTCGTGGCCGGTCAGGTGGTTGACCATCTGGTGCTCGATATCACGGCCACGCCGCGCTATTTCCCCGTCATTGGCCGTTCCATCGCGGCGCGTCCGTATGGCGCGCCGGGTGAGTTGGCTACGCCCTGGTTCGGACTGGATCGTTATGCCTGGGGCGGCGAGGTCTTGACGGTCAAGCGCATGAAGGTGCCGAGCGAATGGACCGATGAGCCGCTACGGCTGGTGGCCCTGGGCGGGGGACGTTTCAAGCTGCATGATCCTGATGGAAATACCGTGCTGAGTGGGCAGGCGGGTGAGCTTGCCGCGCTAGGCAAGGAGAATGATGGGACGCCCCGGGTGGAGATTTTCGTGCAGGAACTTCAGGCGCGGCCGGGCACTGAATTCATGGTGGTCCGCAAGAGTTATCTCAAAACAGTGGAGGAATTGAGTTCCGCAATCTCGATCGCCGAGCAGGGCAAGGGAACCGGGATACTGCAGCTATCCCTGGAAGGAGAACATCCCGCCGAGCTGGCTGGAATCCTGAATGCCATTGCGCGGACTTATTTGCGTCAGAATGTTGAGCGGCGCTCGGCTCAGGCGGAGGAGAGCCTGCGCTTTCTGGATGAGCAACTTCCCAAGCTGAAAGCGGAGTTGGAGGCGGCAGAGGAGGCCTTCAACGGCTTTCGCAAAAAGAATGAGAGCCTGGATCTGTCGGTCGAAACCCAAGGGTTGCTTACGCGCATCGTGGAAGTGGAAACCGAGCTTTCCAATCTCCAGCTCAAGCGTACCCAGATGAGTCAGAATTTCGCCAGCCAACATCCCTCCATCATCGCCATCAACAATCAATTGGGGGAGCTGAATGCGGTGAAGCGTAACCTGGAGTCCCGGGTAACCGACTTGCCCGAGACCCAACAGGCCATTCTTCGCCTGCAACGTGAAGTGGAAGTCAAGAATGCGCTTTACACGGGCCTTTTGAATAAGGCGCAGGAGCTACGCATTGTGCGTGCCGGTACGCTGGGCAATGTGCGCATCATTGACGAGGCGGTGGTGCCGGAAGAGCCGATCAAACCGCGCAAGCGCATGATCGCAGCCTTGAGTCTGCTGCTGGGTTTGTTTGCGGGCGTGGTAGTGGTTTTCCTGCAGCGCAGTCTGCGCCGCGGGGTGACCGATAGCCGTCAACTGGAAACCGAGCTGGGCCTGACTGTTTATGCCAGCGTACCGTTCAGTGGAGAGAATCGCCGCTTGCGCCATGAAGCGGTGCGGCGCCAGGACAAGCGATTGCCTTTGCTGGCGCGGGAAGTGCCTCAGGACATGGCGGTGGAAAGTCTGCGCAGTCTTTCCACCGCGATGCATTTTGCCCTGTTGGAAAAGGGCAGCAACGTCGTGGCGATCACCAGTTCCGCGCCCGAGAGCGGCAAAACCTTCCTGTGCGCCAACCTGGCCTATCTGCTGGGCGAATCGGGCCAGCGCACGCTGTTGATCGATGGCGACTTGCGTCGGGGAAATCTGCATCAGCTCACCGGCAATGAGCGTCAGCCCGGGCTGTCGGAAGTGCTGACCCGCCGAGCGACCCTGGATGGCGCGGTACGACCCTTGGTCCCGGGCAAGGTGGATCTGTTGACCACCGGGCAGATTCCACCCAACTCCGCGGAACTGCTGATGAGCAAGGGGTTCAGCGAACTGATCCAGAGCGCGCGCCAATGGTATGACGTGGTGCTGATCGATACGCCACCGGTGTTGGCTCTGGCCGATACGGGGGTCATTGCCACCCATGCCGGCGCTGTGTTCGTGGTGGTGCGCGCGGTGCGCCATACTCTGGATGAAGTGGAGGCGACGCTCAAGCAACTGCGCAATTATCGGGTCCAGGTCACCGGCGCGGTGTTCAACGCCTATGACCCCAAGGGCCAGACCAGCCTCTATGCCTCGCCCTACTATCATTACTACGATTACGGACACAAGCCGGCTTAAGATCGCGCGCGGCTGTTTTCCGGGCTTTGGCAGAGATCCCATCCGGCCTGGGCGCCTTCGCCCAGCAGGCGCGTAAGCTCAGGGAGCAAATCGGCCAGTTGCTCTGCCAGGGTCCAGGGGGGGTTGAGCACGAACATCCCGCTCCCCGTCAATCCCGTCCCGTCCGGACTGGGTCGCCGCAGATGCAAATGGGCGCGCAGCCATGGAGCCGGCAAGCGTTCCAGGGCTGCTGGGAGCTTGCAAGCCGCAGCCAGCGCCAGTTCCGGATACCACAGTGCATAGACCCCGGTCGGGAAGCGCTGCAAGGCCATGCTCAGCGTGTCGAGCACAGCCCGGTATTCCGTCGCATTCTCATAGGGTGGATCGATCAAGACCAGCGCCCGGCGTGATGGGGGTGGCAGTAGCGCCTTGAGCCCGGCCAGACCGTCGGCAGCGGAAATCCGCACCCGGGGATCTGCCCGCAACGCCGGCGCGCCGCTCAGGGCGCGATGATCCGTGGGATGCCATTCGAATAAACGGATGTCATCCTGCATGCGGCAGAGCATTTGGGCCCATGCGGGCGAACCCGGATAGGTCCGCAAGTTTCCGCCAGGATTCAAACCCAGGATCCGTGTGCGAAACCGCTCCAGGTCTGGCGACAGCTTGGGAGCAGCCCACAATCGCCCGATACCCGTCATCCATTCCGCATGTGGGCCTGGCGGCGCCAAGCTGTAGCGCCCGGCACCCGCATGGGAGTCGATGCAACGAAATGCCTTGTCTTTTTTCCCCATGTGCTCCAGCAGCAACATCAACACCAGATGCTTCAGGACATCGGCATGATTGCCCGCATGGAAATGATGGCGATAGCTGCGCATGGGGTGTTGAAGGGCTACTCGGGCAGTTCGGTGTCGCTGGCCTCTTCGCCATAGAGTTCACTGCGCTTGTAGAATTCCTGTAGGTGCCGAAAGAACACCGACAGCACGGCGCCCACCGGCAATGCCACCAGCACCCCCACGAAACCGAACAACTGGCCACCCGCCAGCACCAAAAAAATCACCATGACCGGATGCAGGCCGATGCGAT
>JBAUIG010000164.1:0-1665 GCA_049682735.1 Candidatus Macondimonas sp.
AGTACCGGTCCGGCAAGGACAAGCTGTTCGGCTTTTTCGTCGGCCAGGCCATGAAGCTCACCGCCGGCAAGGCCAATCCCGCCCAGCTCAACGAGCTGTTGCGCCGCAAGCTGGATGCCGAATGAACAGCAGCGACGGCGATCGACTGTACCGCTTCCTGTTCGAGGATTTTCCGATCCGCGGCCAGTGGGTGCGCCTGGAAGCCACCTGGGAGGAAGCGCAGTCGCGCCGAACGGATCCCGCGCCCGTACGCCGGTTGCTGGGAGAATCCATGGCCGCTGCTGCCCTGCTGACCGCTGGCATCAAGTTCGAGGGGCGGCTCAATCTGCAAGTGGAAGGCGACGGCCCCCTGCGCCTGCTGCTGGCCCAGTGCGATCACCACCTGCATCTGCGCGCCACCGCCCGCTACGATCAGGACCTGCCCGCCGAGCAGCTCGACTTTGGCGACAACGGCCGGCTGCTGCTGGCGCTGGAAGGCCAGAAGCCGGGCGAACGCTATCAGGGGGTGGTGCCGCTCACCGGCGATGACCTGGCCGGCGCCATCGAGCATTACTTCACCCAGTCCGAGCAACTGCCCGCGCGGCTGCTGCTGGCCGGTGACGCGCACGCGGTGGTCGGCCTGTTGTTGCAGCGCATGCCGGGGGACTCGCCCGACGAGGACGCCTGGAATCGCTGCAACCACTTGCTCGATACCCTGAGTCCAGAGGAATTGCTGCAATGGCCGGTCGAGACGCTGTTGCGGCGGGTATTCGCCGAGGAAACCATCCGCCTGTTCGACCCCACGCCGGTGAGTTTTCGCTGCCGCTGCTCGCGCGAGGGCGTCGCGGCCATGCTGCGCCAATTGGGCGAAGCGGAATTGCAGGACATCCTGCGCGAACAGGGCGGCGTAACGGTGACCTGTGAGTTCTGCGGGCGCGACTACGGTTTTGACGCGGTGGACGTGGGCCAGTTGCTGGTCGACGCTACGCCGCCCTCCTCCGGACTCACGCACTGAACCGCAGCTGGCTCAGCCGCAACGGCCGCAGTCGGCGCAAACAAGCCATACCGGCGTTGAAACCATAGACGCCACCACTGGGTGGTCCACCAGCCCAGCAACCGCCCGCCAGGGCATCACTCAGGTAATGGGCGTCACCACCACCCGGCTCAACGCCAGCATCAATCCCGCCATCAATAGCACTGCGCGCCAGCGTGGCCACAGATAGCCCAGGGCAAAGGCCAGCGCCATGACATGTTGGCATGACGCTGCGCCGGTTGGGGTCTGTCGATACTCAAGGAAATGAAGGATGTGAAGGATGCGAAGCCCCGCACCCTCGACTTCCTGCGCGGGGACGAAATCGACGCGCGCGCGGCCTATTATGTCAGGGGATCGACTTTCACTGCCTGTTGCGAACCCTCCTTCCTGGCCTTCGCCAAGAAAGACGAGGCCGAACGTTTCGCCAAGGGTTTCGGCGGCAAGGTGCTGGATTTCGAGTCCGCCTTCCAGGCCGTCCACGCCGCTCATCACCACGGGAAGTAAGCGCAGCCGCGGTACCCGCTGAGGCGGCAGGACACGAATCGGACTGATTGCCGATGACGACATCGCGCCGTGAACCAAGCATGCAGGACGCCGCCCCACCGCCGGGCGCGGTGGAACGGCACCGCCGCAAATGGTGGGCGCTGGGACTG
>JBAUIG010000165.1:0-5268 GCA_049682735.1 Candidatus Macondimonas sp.
GCGGAGGCCCAGCAGCGCCTGGTGCTGATCCAGGCTGCCTTGCGCGTCGATCGCGGGCAGGTGATTGATCGCTTCACCCCTTACCGGCGTCTGGCGCGTCTGGCGGATTGGGTGCTGGAACATCCGGCGGGTCTGACCTATCTCGCGGATCAATTTCTGATCGACCTGCTGGTGTGGTACCACCTGGCCTGGCTGGGTGAGACCGTGCGGCGCACCGACGCCCGTGCTCGGCAGCTGATCGAGAAGGGCGGCCACTACAGCCTGGCCGATCGCAGTGTACTGATCGGTTTGTTGGCCGAGTTGATGGCGTCCATCATTCCGCGCTACCGAAATCTCGCCGAACAGGGGCGCATCGAGTTGTCGGTCACCCCCTACAGTCACCCCATCATGCCGCTGTTGCTGGATTTCAAGGCCGCCCATGAGGCCCAGCCCCAAGCGTCCTTGCCGCTGGCTGCGGGTTATCCGGGGGGGGAGGCGCGAGCGCTATGGCAGATCCTGGAAGCCAAGCGGGTGTTCCAAGCTTATTTTGGTTTCGATCCGGTGGGTGTCTGGCCAGCGGAGGGGGGGGTGTGTCAGCGCACACTGGCCCTGCTGCGCCAGAATGGATTCCGCTGGGCCGCGACCAGTCAGGGGGTGCTGCGCCATTCCCTGGGTCTGGAACAGCCCACTGACCATCAGTTGCACCGTCCCTACCAGCCGCCCGAGGGACCGGTGTGCTTCTTTCGCGACGACGAACTTTCTGATCGCATTGGCTTCCAATACCGCAATTGGCATGGCGATGACGCGGTGTCCAACCTGATTCACGAACTGGAGCGCCTGGCCGATCAGGATCTTCCGCCGGGACAAGTGGTCTCCATCATCCTGGATGGCGAAAACGCCTGGGAGTACTACCCGGAAAACGCCTATCACTTCCTGTCGGCGCTCTACCGGCGGCTGGCGACCAACCCCCGTTTGCAACTCACCACCTTCAGCGCGGTGTTGGACGCGCTTCCCGCCGAAACGATCGAGCCGCTGGACAGTGTGGTCGCCGGAAGTTGGGTATATGGCAATTTCGCCATCTGGATCGGCGATCCCGACAAGAATCGCGCCTGGGACCTGCTGGTGGAAGCCAAACGCGCATTCGACCGTGTCATGGCGGAAAACCGTTTGAGCGAGACGCAACAGGCACAGGCCGAGCGTCAACTGGCCCATTGCGAGGCCTCCGATTGGTTCTGGTGGCTGGGCGGAGACAATTCAGCCGTCAACGTCGCCCAGTTCGAACGATTGTTTCGTCTCCATCTGGCGGCGCTCTACCAGATGCTGGGTGAAGCAGTTCCCGACCAATTGACGCGACCATTTGCCCACGGTTTGAGCGACGGCACCGGTTCCGCGATGCGAGGAGGCACATGACGGGACAAACTGACGCGATTCACCCTTGGCTGGCCGAGCGTCGTGCGGGGGTGTTGCTACATCCGACCTCGCTTCCCGGACCGGGCCCTGTAGGCCGATTGGGGGCGGTGGCTGAGGCTTGGCTCGATCGCCTGGCTGAGTCGGGATTTACGCTCTGGCAGACGCTGCCCTTGTGTCCCCCGGACAGTCTGGGCAGTCCCTACCAATCCTGTTCCGTCTTTGCGGGCGATGAACGGCTGATTGATCCCACGCGCCTGCCGGGACTCGATGGCGCCGATGATGTAGCCGGCGAGCTGACCGGGGTGCAATGGGAACAGGTCAGTCGCGCCCTCCACGCGGATTCCGGCATGCGTTCGGAATTCGAGACATTCTGCGCCTCCCAAGCCCACTGGCTCGACGATTTTTGTCTGTACCAGGCGCTCAAGGCACGAGAAGGCGCGCCCTGGCATGCCTGGCCGGTTCCCCTGCGGGATCGTGATGCCAATCTCCTCGATCAGGCGCGCGCCGAACTCGAAACCCCGATTGCCCATACCCGGGTGGCGCAGTTTTTCTTTGATCGCCAATGGAAAGCGATTCATCGTCAGGCTCAGGAAAAAGGCCTGCAGCTGTTCGGTGACCTGCCGATTTTCGTGGCCCACGACAGCGCGGATGTCTGGGCGCATCGGGCACTGTTTCATCTCGATGATGTGGGACAGATGACCCAGGTTGCCGGTGTGCCGCCGGATTATTTCTCAGCCGAGGGCCAGCTCTGGAACATGCCCCACTATCGCTGGGAGGTGCTGGCGGCCCAAGGGTATGGCTGGTGGATCGATCGCATCCGCCGCCAGCGGGAATGGTTCGACCTGATTCGCATTGATCACTTTCGCGGCTTTGAGTCAGCGTGGGCCGTTCCGGCCGGCGCGCCCAATGCCGTGCATGGATTCTGGCAACCGGGATCGGGGGCAGCCTTGTTCGCGGCCATCGAGTCTGCTTTGGGCCCGCAGGCGCTGGTGGCCGAAGATCTGGGGCTGATCACCCCCGAGGTCGATGCCTTGCGGCTGGCACTGGGAATGCCCGGCATGCGGGTGCTGCAATTCGCCTTCGACAGCGACGCTCAAAATCCCCATCTACCGCATAATTTCGCGCCCTTGACCGTGGTCTATCCGGGAACTCACGATAATCCCACCACCTGCGACTGGTGGCAGCAACTGCCGGAATCCCGGAAAGATGAAATCAAAGCTTATCTGGGATGCATGACGACCACCATGCCCGAGGCGCTGATCCGCATGGCATTGGCCAGTGTGGCGCGGATTGCAATCGTTGCATTCCAGGATCTGTTGGGCCTGGGAGATGAGGCACGCATGAATACGCCGGGAACGGTGGCGAAGAACTGGTCCTGGCGCATGGACGCGGCTGACTTGAGGGGCGCATGGCAGGCGCAGTGGCGTCCTGAACTGATACGCTACGGCCGGCTTTTGCCCTGATGTGTTCAGGTCATTGAGGCAAAAAAAGCCCGGCTGAGGAATATCCCCGGCCGGGCTTTGCTTTCAACGTATCTGCAACAGGCGTTTTGCCCGATCAGGCTGCCTTGGCCAGCGAGCGCAAGACGTACTGCAGAATGCCGCCGTGCTCGTAATAGTCCCATTCCTTGGGGGTGTCGATGCGCAGGCGGGCGCTGAAGTTGCGGGTCGACCCGTCGGCTGCCTTGATTTTCACCGTGACTTGGCGGGCGCCCTTGGTCACGCCGACGATGTCGAACACTTCATGCCCGGTGAGCCCCAGGCTTTCGGCATTCTCGCCGTCCTGGAACTGCAGCGGCAGCACGCCCATGCCCACCAGATTGGAACGGTGGATGCGCTCGAAGCTTTCGGCGATGACGGCCTTCACCCCCAGCAACATGGTGCCCTTGGCCGCCCAGTCGCGCGAGGAGCCGGTGCCGTATTCCTTGCCAGCCAGCACGACCAGCGGCGTTTTTTCCGCCTGATATTTCATGGCGGCATCATAGATGGACATCTGCTCGCCTCTGGGCAGGTGCACGCTCATGCCGCCTTCCACGCCGGGCACCAGCTTGTTGCGCAGCCGGATGTTGGCGAAGGTGCCGCGCATCATCACTTCGTGGTTGCCGCGACGGGAACCGTAGGAATTGAAGTCCTTGGGATCGACGCCATGCGCCATCAAATAGGTGCCAGCGGGGCTGTTGGCCTTGATGGAGCCTGCCGGAGAGATGTGGTCGGTGGTGATCGAATCGCCCAGCACGGCCAAGGCGCGGGCGCCCGTCACATCGTCAATACCGCCGGTGGCCATGGTCATGCCCTGGAAATAGGGCGGGTTCTGGACATAGGTTGAATCGCTGTTCCAGCGATAGAGATCGCCTTCGGGAATATCCAGGCTGTTCCAGCGGCTGTCGCCCTTGAACACGCTGGCATAGGACTCCTGGAACATCTTGGAATCGACATTGGCCATCATGGTGGCGGCGACTTCCGCGTTGCTGGGCCAGATGTCCTTCAGGAACACATCCTGGCCATCCTTGCCCTTGCCCAGGGGATCCTGATACAGGTTGATGTTGACGCTGCCGGCGATGGCATAGGCCACCACCAGGGGCGGGGAGGCCAGGAAATTCATGCGTACATCGGGATGCACACGTCCTTCGAAGTTGCGGTTACCCGACAGGACCGAGCAAACCACCAGGTCATGTTCCTGAACGGCGGTGCCGATCGCCTCCGGCAGGGGACCGGAATTACCGATGCAGGTAGTGCAGCCGTAGCCCACCACGTTGAACCCCAAGGCTTCCAGGTCTTTGAGCAGGCCAGCTTTCTGCAGGTAGGAGGTGACCACCAGGGAACCAGGGGCGAGCGAGGTCTTGACCCAGGGCTGGCTGGTCAGCCCCTTGGCCACGGCATTGCGGGCCAGGAGCCCGGCGGCCATCAGGACCGCCGGGTTGGAGGTGTTGGTGCAGGAGGTGATGGCGGCGATGACGACGGCGCCATCCTTGACAGTGAACTCGCGACCCTTGTAGGACACTGCGGCGGCGCCCAGTGCATTCTGGGTTACGGGCGCGCCGATGGCGGTGGAACCACCCTCGTCCTCAAAAGTCGCGGTAGCGCCATTTTTGGTTTCCCGCGCATCCGCCATGGGCTTCAGCGCCTCAAGATAAACCGTCTGCATGTCGGTCAGCGTTACCCGGTCCTGGGGCCGTTTGGGCCCCGCCAGACTGGGCACCACGGTGGACATGTCCAGTTCCATGACATCGGTGTAAATCGCCTCAATTGCTGGATCGCGCCACAGGCCCTGAGCCTTGGCATAGGCTTCTACCAGCGCAATCTGGTCGTCGCTGCGGCCGGTGAGATGAAGATAGTTCAGGGTTTCCTGGTCGATGGGGAAAATGCCACAAGTAGCGCCATACTCGGGCGCCATGTTAGCGATAGTGGCACGGTCGGCCAGCGGCAGATGCTCCAGGCCCGGCCCGAAGAACTCGACGAACCTGCCCACCACGCCCTTCTTGCGCAGCATCTGGGTGACCGTCAGGACCAGGTCGGTGGCCGTGGCGCCCTCGGCGAGCTTGCCGCTGAGCTTGAAGCCTACCACCTGAGGAATCAGCATGGAGATCGGCTGGCCCAGCATGGCGGCCTCGGCCTCGATGCCGCCCACACCCCAGCCCAGCACGCCCACGCCATTGATCATGGTGGTGTGGGAGTCGGTACCGACGACGGAGTCGGGATAGGCGATGGTCTTGCCGTTTTCCTCGCGGGTGAAGACCACGCGGGCCAGGTATTCCAGGTTCACCTGATGGACGATGCCGGTGTCGGGGGGGACCACACGGAAGTTGGAGAATGCCGTCTGGCCCCAGCGCAGGAACTGGTAGCGTTCCTCGTTACGCCCGAATTCGATCTTGGCATTGAG